>USSZ01000007.1 GCA_900557645.1 uncultured Eubacteriales bacterium | reverse complement strand
TATATATTATTAATTTTATTTTAATAATTGGGGTTATAAAATAAGAAACTATGTGCTTTAAATTTGATAAAATCAAATTTAAAATTGCGTTTTTGCAATTGACACATTAAAATGTGTCAGCACATAGTTAATGAAATTGATTCATTTGATAAAAAATGCAAACTTAATATATTTATGACTTTATTTGCATATCTTATCTTGATGGAGGAGCAAGTGTTCAACTTTTTTGATGAGATTAAAAGTAAAATGGGTGAAATTGATTATAATTTGATTAATAGTTATAATATTGTAAATATGTCAGGGAAACTTTTATATGTTGAAGGACATTGTGGACTTACAATAATAACTGATGATATGGTTGCTTTTAAAGTTAAAGATGGAAGATTTGTTATAGAAGGTAAAGATTTTTATATAAAAGAATTAACTGAAAATACTTTGCTTTTGCAAGGTTCTATAATAAAGGTGGAAAAGTTTTGATGAAATTCAAAAATAGAACAACTATAAAAATCAAAGGACTTAATCAAGAGAGAGCATTAAATAATTTAGCAAAAAAAGTTGACATTTATAATTTAAAACGTAAAGAGCAAAATATAGCAGAATTTGAAGTAGATTTTAGAAAACGGAAACAAACTCTTGCAATAATAAAAGAACAGGGGCTTGAAATTTTATCTATTTCACATAAAGGCTTTATATCAAGTTTTGGAAGATTATTCTCTTCTTATGGGCTTCTTATTGGTATTATAATTTCTATTTTGTTTTACTGTGTGCAATATAATTTTATTTGGAAAATAGAAGTTTGGGGAACAGAAGACGTAGAAAGTTCTGAAATAATAGATTTTGCAAACAAAAATTTAAATAGTAGATTTAGATTTTCTATAGATACAGAGAATTTAGAAATAAAACTTAAAGACAATTTTGATCAAATAAGTTCTGTTAGTGTGGCGATTGTAGGACAATCTCTGATAATTAATTTAAATGAAGCCACAATGCCAGATGAGATGGAAGGTGAATATCAACCCATTATTAGTGAATTTGATGGAATGATAACGCAAATAACTTTAATTCAAGGCACTTTAAATGTTAAAGTTGGAGATATTGTTCAGAAAGGCGATATTTTGGTTTACCCATATATTATTGATTCACAAGGAGAGCAACGAGAAGTTAATCCAAAAGCAACAATTATGGCAGATATTTGGCATACTGCAAGTATTCACCATTATGATTATTATATTGAAACGAAGAGAACAGGAAGAAAAATTGTAAATAGCGAAGTATTACTTTTGGGGCTAAGTATATATCAAAACAAAAATGATATTAATTTTGAACAATATGAAACAGAGGAATATATTGAAAATTTAACTCATAATTTGATTATTCCTTTCAAATTGAAAAAAACAATATTTTATGAAGTTGAAATTATTGAACACATTCAACCATTTGAAGAAGTAAAAGATGAAAAAATTGAACAAGCACGTCAAAAAGCATTGATTTTTTTACAAGAAAATGAGATAATTATAAATGAAAATTATACAATAAAGGAGGATATTGGTTGTTTTGTTATTAATTATACAATAACAACCAATAGAAACATAGGAAACACATGAAGATAAATTTTGAAGATGTTAATTGGCACTATAGGAGACTAATAAAAAAAATATATGATAAAGCAGAAGAATATACAAATAATACATTTAAAGGTGCAGTAGTTACTGTCTCTTTTGCAAGTGAGAAAAGAATTAAAGAATTAAATAATAATTATAGAAAAGTTGATAATATTACAGATGTTTTATCATTCCCAATGCTTGATATTGTCTATCCACAGCATGTTAAAGATTATAGCAAAGAAGTATCTCCTGATGGTATTTTATATTTAGGTGATGTGGTCATTTGTCCTAAAAGAGCAAAAGAGCAGGCAAGCGAATATGGTCATAGCAAAAAAAGAGAAGTTGCTTTTTTGGCTTTGCATGGGCTTTTGCACCTTTATGGTTATGATCATATTAAAGTGGAAGATGAAAAGATTATGAAAAATGCAAGTAAAGAAATTTTGGAAGAGTTGAAAATAAGAAGGAAGAAAAATGTTTAAAACAGGATATGTCGCTATTGTAGGAAAACCTAATGCAGGAAAAAGTAGTTTGATAAATGCATTAATAAAAGAAAAAGTTGCTATAATTTCATCAAAACCTCAGACAACAAGAGATAATATATTAGGAATTTTAACAAGTGAAGATTATCAAATCGTTTTTGTAGACACGCCAGGGATACATCATAGTAAAAATTCTCTAGATAGAGCAATGATGAAAAATGTTCGTTCTGCTGTTTCTGGAGTAGATTTGATTTTGTATCTGCTTGATGGAACAAAACTTCCTGATCAAGAAGAAATAGATTATATAAATCATTTGGAAGTGCCGGTTGTTATAGTAAGAACAAAAATTGATTTACCAAAACAAAAAAATTTTGATGATGATATAAAGATTTCATCTTTAACAGGAGAAAATTTGGATAAATTGCTTGATTTAATTTTAAGCAAGATGCCTGAAAATAAAGAAAAATCATATATTTATGATCCAGATTACTATACTGATAAATCTGTTAAATTTATTATAAGTGAAGAAATAAGGGAAAAGGCATTAAATCTTTTGCATCAGGAAATTCCTCATGGTATAGCAGTTGAAATTATCAGATTTTATGAAAAAGAAAATATTGTTGAAATTGATGCAGATATTGTTTGTGAACAAGAAAGACATAAAGGAATGATAATTGGGAAGGGTGGAAAAGTCTTAAAAGAAATAGGTTCACTCACAAGAAACTTTGCAGAAAATTTATTAAATAAAAAAGTAATGTTAAAATTGTTTGTGAGAGTTGAAAAAGATTGGAGAAATAAGCCTCAAAAAATCAAAAATCTAGGTTATTAAAATTGACCTAGATTTTATTTATTAATTTATAATGATTTTAAATAACTTTTTATTTTTGGTTAATTTTTAATGATTGTAACTTTAATAATAAAAAAATTATATTATCTTTATTTCTAGTTCCAAGTCAATATTAAATTTTTCTTTGACTTTTATTTTACAAAGATTTATAAGAGTTATTATGTCATCAAAAGTTGCATTTCCATTATTAACAATTATATTTGCATGTTTTTCTGAAATTTGAGCATCATTTTGTTTTATTCCTTTTAGTCCACATTTATCTATCAATTCTCCAGCACTATAGTTTGGTGGATTTTTAAAAATACAACCAGCAGAAAAACCTTGAGGTTGTTTTTGTTTTCTTAATGTTAAAAAAGAAATATATTTTTTATAAATATTACATTTATCATCATGATTTAGTTTAAATTTTGCTGATAAAATTAAACTATCTTCCAAATTTGATTTGCGATATTTATAATCAATTTGTTTTTTAGTAATGTATTTTGTTTTTCCATCTTTAAATATTTTAATTTTTTCAACAAAATCAAATATGCAATGGCCAAAGGCACCAGCATTCATTTTTATTGCTCCACCTGTAGAAGCAGGAATACCAGCAAGATATTCAAAACCTGAAAGTCCTTTTATATAGGTCTTTTGAAATATTGTGTTAAGCATTACAGAAGATGAACAATAAACAAAATTATCTTTTATTTTTAATGTTTGTTTTAATTTTTTTGTCGAAATTAAAATAATATCATGACATTTTTCAGAAAATAGAATATTGCTTCCATTTCCAATTATATCAAAAGGTATTTCATTTTTTATTAAAAAATTATAAACGTCAATGAGTTCTTTTTCATTTTTAGGATAAAAAACGCCTTTAATTATTCCTTTAGTTTTTATTGTGGTCAGTGTTTTGGCATCTACTTGATAATCAAAATCAATATTTAATAATTTATTAATCATAATAGTTTTTATGTTATTTTTTTTATAAAGTTGAAAGTTTAAACAAAAAGTAAAAAAAATCATATAAAAAGATATGGTTAAATTAATAAAATCTGTTTATATAATAGGTATTGGTGGAATAAGTTTATCTGCACTTGCTATAATTTTAAAATCAAAAGGTTTTATAGTCTATGGTTCTGATTTGGTAAAATCTCATATTACTGATGAATTAGAAAAAAAAGGGTTTGATATTATTATTGGACACGCACCAGATTTTGTAAAGGTTGCTGATATTATTGTTTATTCATCTGCTGTCAATGAGGAGGATATTGATTTAAAACTTGCCAAAAAGTTAAATAAAAAAATTATGACAAGGGCTGAATTGTTAGGGCTTATAAGCAGGCAATATCAAACTATATCAATTTCAGGTTCACATGGCAAGACGACAACTACAGGTATGATTGCTTCTGTATTTTTAAATTCTAATAAATCTCCGAATATTCATATTGGGGGTATTTTAAATAATATTCAATCTAATGTTTATGTTGGTAATGATAATATTTTCATTACAGAAGCATGTGAGTATAAAGATAGTTTTTTAAAATTATCAAATAATATAAGTGTAGTTTTAAATATAAAACCTGATCATTTGGATTATTTTAAAAATTTAGATAATATTTTTGAATCATTTCAAAAATTTATAGACAATACTAAAGAGGGTGGATTTGTTGTTTATAATAACGATGATGCATTATGTAGAAAGTTAAAATATAATGACAAAATTATAAGTTATGGAATAAATGAGAAATCTGATGTAATGGCTAAAAACATAAGATTGAAAGAAAATGGAAAATATAATTTTGATATTTTTAATAATGGTGTTTTATGTATGAACATTGATTTACCTTGTTTTGGTTATCATAATATATATAATGCACTTGCGACTTTTTGTGTTTGTTATTATGAAGGACTATCATTTATAGATATAAAAAATGGGATTGAAAGTTTCAAAGGTATTAAAAGACGTTTTGAGTATATAAATAATTTTAATAGTAATTTAATAATCCATGATTATGCACATCACCCTGATGAAATTTTAGCAACAATAAAAACAGGTTTAGAATTAAAAAAAGATAAGATTATTATAATTTTTCAACCACATACATTTTCTAGAACAAAAGACTTGTATAATGAATTTTTAAATGCTTTAAATATTGGGAATGAAGTTTGGCTTTTACCTATTTATCCAGCAAGAGAAAAGCCAATAAAAGGAATATCTTCTTTTAAGTTGTATAAAGATTTAAAAGACATGGGATGTAAATGTCGTTATTTTTCAAATTTTGAAAAGTGTTATAATCAAATCAAAAAATATAAGGATAAAAATACTTTATTTGAAATTTTAGGTGCAGGTGATATAGAAAAATTGTCTGATATGTTGAAATAGTTTGTTTTTAAAATATAATATAATTTTAATTAAATACAATAAAACAACTTGCTCGGAAATATAATTATAAAACTTGACTAAAAGTCTTCAATTTGATAAAATAAGAAAGTAAAATAAATGTGTATTTTATTTTCAAATAAAAATTCATATTTATTGTTTTTAAAAATCATAATGTTGTAAATAATAAATTATTTTATTTCAAACATTTGATTTGTGCTTATGTGGCGCAGCAGGTAGCGCACAGCCTTGGTAAGACAAGCAATTGGCAATTTTAAGCAAAATTACAACTGAATAGTTACTCCATTTTGGAGCTATGCTGATGTGGCACAGTCGGTAGCGCACTGCCTTGGTAAGGCAGAGGTCACGGGTTCAAGTCCCGTCATCAGCTCCAATCATTAACCTTTGAAAACCCCTTATATTTAGGCACTTTCAAAGGTTTTTTATTTTCTAAAATTTTTGATAAATTTTTACTCGAAAAATATTTGCTTTCAATTTTTGGAGCAATTGCTGTCAAAAAAGAGACAAAAAAAATAGACCGATAGTCAAATCTTGAACTATCGGTCTAAATTGTTCTAATACTATATGAAACGGGTATATTTGCTGTCAATTGCTGTCAATTAAATAAGTTTTAAAAAACTTAAAAACTCATCTCCCAATTCAGTTGTTCTTTTTGCAAGCATTCCTTGCACTGTCATTGTTACATTTATACTTTGAGTAGTCATTAAACCATCATTGTATAAATCGTTAATACATTTATCTTTTAATGGCACGACCTCAGGATAGACTTTGCTTAATGGTTGTAGTGGCGACCCCATCACATAACTATTAACATTTAAATTATCAAACTTCTCTGGATTATTAAAAAAGTTTAATATTTTTATATGTGCGACAGAATATTTTTCAACATACGACATAAACATAATAAGTTTATCTTCATCAATGCTGTGGTCAATAGAATAAAGCAATGCGTTTGCCAAATATTCCAATTTTTCTTCCTTTGCAGTTTTCATAGCAAGTTCGGTTGTTTTTATTAGCATTGTTGCAAATGCTTCATTTTCACCAATATCTTCCAATGTGGTTTCAAGTTTAGACAATCTATTTTCAATCATATCTTTCCATTTTTCTTGTCTTTTTTGCAAAATATTGCCCTTGACAACATCGTAAACTGCAGTAACCAAAGCACCACCAACAGGTATAACACTTAAAGCTGTCTTACCAGCAACTTCTAAAACATCAATACATTTGTTTACTATTTCTTTTTTCATAATATCCTCCGACAAGAATATTATATCATAATTCTTTACTTATTTCAATTTAGGTTGCCATTACATCTCAAAATCTTTTTCTTTTCTCTTTTTCTTTCTTTCGAGCTCTTTAATCATTTGGTCTATTTCTTCATCTGTAAGTTCAGGTTCTTTTGGATTTTCAATTTCAAATTCTTTCTCTTTTTGTTGTTCTTGTATTTTAGTGTTAAGTCTATCAGTTGCTTCTCGCACATAATCGCTATTAACTGAGTTGTAAACTGTTATTGTTGTTTTAACATCTCTATGTCCTAAAAGCTGTTGTATTACTTTGGGATTTTCATTCATCTCAAACAACATATTAGAGAAAGTGTGTCGAAGTCCGTGAAAATGAATATTAAATTTGTTTAATCCATTTCTTCTCTTAAATCTATCGAATATCTTTCTAGTGCCTGAATATGTCCTATAACTACCATCATCATTAGCAAAGACAAAAGATGTGGGAGATGTTAAAATTGCTGTTACATCAGGGTTTGTTTGTTGTCTTTCATTTTGTTTGTCTTTCCATTGTTTTAGGGTATCTATGACAATATCGGTTACAGGTATATCTCTAACACTACAAGTAGTTTTTGTATCGCCAATAACTGTTATTCGGTCTTTAATATTGCCTTGCTCGTCAAACTTAGGCACTTGTGTTATTGCTCTTTCAACTTTTATTGTTTTATTGTCAAAGTCTATGTTTTTCCATTTTAGAGCAAGTGCTTCACCAATACGAAGTCCAGCAAACATAAGTGTAATGCAAAGTGGCTTTATAAAATTTGCTTCATCTTTATTTAAAACATCTAAAAATTTATCCCTAATCTCTGGTGGCATTGCTTTGTATTTTTCATCATCGTTTGCTTGATAAATATTCCTTTTGCCTTTAATTTTTACTTTAAGTGTAGGGTTGACAAGTATCCATTTGTTATCAATTGCATATTCAAAAAATTGGTTTAATAAGTGTTTGCATTTTTTGACAGTATCATTGCTATATCCTTGTTCCATTAAATTGTTAACTAATTTTTGTATAGCATAGTTATCTATTTCATAGACTTTCATCTTGCCAATTAGTGGAGCAATATGCAATTTGAAATTTCTAATGTTGCCTTCAAATGTTCGTGGACTTACAGCACTCTTTTTAAAAGTCATAAGATATTCAAACATCAAAGTTTCTAAGTCGTTTTGTTCAACCAAATCGTAAGAATTACTTTTCATTCTTCCACTAATTTCAGAAAGTTTTTTAACTACTTCTGCTCGAGATTTCCCATAAATTGTTTTTCGTATAATCTTTCCATTTTCATCATAGCCAATCGTTAATGCTCCACCCCAACGACCATCACTTCTTTGAAAAATCGAACCTTCATTATTTGCTCTACGAGTTCTCTTGACTGCTTTCTTTTTAGCCATTTTTCACCTCGCTTTCAGTTTTGGTAAGTGTCAACCAAGTCACAAAATTAAGCACACTAACAACTTGTCTTTTGCCGACTTTTGTCGTTGGAAAGTTCTTGCTTCGCATAAGATTTCTCACATTATCTCTGCCAAGTCCAGTGATTTTAATAAGGTCCTCACAGTCTAAAAAATCTTTGTTGTATTTAGTTGAAATTCGGTCAACTTCCGCTTGTATAAGTTCATTTAAATTTAAGTTTGTATAGTTCATTTTTGTCTCCTCAAAAAATTAAAATTTTCTTTTCTAAATCTATAAAATCTCTCTATTCTAAATTTTTGAGAAAGAACGCATGGTAGCCTTACTTCTTTCTGCATAATAACAAATTTTCTATATTTAAAAGGGCGTCTGGGTATCCCAGCAAAGCCCTAAATGACGAGAAAAGCAAAAATATTTAAGTGTATCAGTTAAAAGTGTTTAATTTAGGCACTTTTTGGCACTTAAAATGATTTTTGTTTCTCGCTTATGCTCTATACCATAAATATCCATAAAAACTATATTACATTTCAAAATCACTACTTAAATATCCTTGCTCAATCAGTGTTTTAATTCTCATTTCTTCAAGTGTATTCATATGGTCTTGAAATGCTTTAATAGTTTCGTATTCAACCTTTGAATTAAGGTATAAACATTCGTCAAGTTCCTTCATTAACTTGGTTTTTTGAATGCGTTTTTCCACCAAATTCTTTGCATTCAATTTCAATCTTTCGTTCTCTTTAAGTTTTAAATTTTTAGCACTTTCAATAACAATATTTCCAAGCCTTCGATAAATATCATTCATCATTTTATCTCCAACACTTTGGACTGGTTTATCATATCCATTACGCCTGCAATAGTTATTCACAAGTTCATCTTTTTCTTTTACCAACTCATCAAAATCTTGCTTGTAAAGTGATATATTTGAATTGTGCTTAATGATATAATTTGAAATATTATCAACCTGTGATTTTAAATTTTGCATACTTTCGGAGTTGTAAAAAGTGGGCTTGTTTTGTGGAATTTGATTTGCAAGACTTATTAGCATATTCTTTAATTTAAGTCCTGAAATCTCGCTTATTTCTTCTTTAAAGTTTTTTGTAAGGTCAGTCCTTAACTTAATCTCTCGAGCTTTAAAATCGGTTGCTGAGAGTTCAATATTTGCCTTAAACTCGTCCATTGCCTTTGATGATATTCGCCCACGAGAAAAACCTTTTTTATTGTCCCTAATTCGCAAAGGTTCTTTTTCAAAAAAGACTATATGAATATGCCTGTTATCTGTGTTTTCGTGAAGTCCTGCAAACCATTCAACATTGTTAGGATTAAGTCCTGCACGCTTAAAATATTTAGGCAGTTCATTTTTTACAAGCTTGTATGCTTGTTCAAAATTTGCACACCACTTTTTTCCAAATTTTTCTTCAAAAGATATAACACCACTCCAAATAACTGACTTTGTTTTTCTTAAATCTTTTCGCACTTTTGCAATGTCTTCACTTTTCATCTTACCATTTTGATTGAATATTCCAGATGACTTTGAATTATTGTTTGAATACTCAACAAAATCAAGTTTTTGCAAATCTTTAATGCCAGTTGCAATGTATTTTAAATAGTCACTATACTTATTTGAAGAATAATAATCTCTCTTGTCCTGCATTTTCTTATCTTTGTAGTGGGGTAGAAAAAACTCTTGCATATACACAACATTAGGAACACTATTCATTTAGCAATTCTCGCAAATGATTTTGTTTATCTTCTTCAAGTCCATACTCGTCAAGTGGAGTGTATTTCCAATCATTAGTGTAGTTGTGTATATTGATATTGCTAATTTTGTTTAAAAGTTTAGTTATCAAGTTCAAAAGTGATTGATTAGTTTTAATCTCAGCATTTGTTTGTACATAGTCCATTTTTTGTCTGCCCACAATATTTGCAAGTTTTTCATCTATGCTTTGAAGATATTTTTTAATTTCTGTAAAGTTTATACTTTGATTTATTGCATTATCTCCAAGCATTTTATCCACACCAACCAAAGCAAAATACTTTACCATATCACTTTTGCTGTCAAACTTATCTGCAAATATTTTTATTGCTTTTTCAAAAACTTTATTTTCTTCTTCATCATACACCCGAAATAAATAACTATTCTTTAAATCTTTTGTTTTTATTCTTGCCATAAAACCTCCCAATAATTTTTTAAGTCATTCTTTATCTCTTTCTATTTCAAATTAAAGGGGCAATGATTTTCACCTCCTCTTAATTTTCTCAACAAAAAAAGAACTGTCGGTGGATAACAGTTCTCTAATTCGTTTTATATTTATAGCCCCTCATTATATAGGACAAAAATAGGCAAAAAATTAAGGCATTTTTTGAGTTTTATGCTAAATTTTTTAAAAAATTTTTATTTTAGGGTCTTTTCTTTCAGTTTTTCAATAAAATCATCAACCATTTTTAACACTTGCATAACATTTCCTTTGAATGTTTTAAGTTTTTCAAAGTGAGCCTCAATTCCATATTCTGCAAATGTTTTATTTGTATTTTTAATCCAATTATCATCAAGATTAGAGTAGTCAATTTGTTTGCTTAATTGCTCTTTAATGTTTTTATTTGCACCAGTCTTTATTGTGCGTGAAATTGCTTTCTTAATCTCTTTTATCAAATCTTGCACATCATTCAAATTTACTTTAAATTGACCAGTTTTTCTTATTTCTTCAATATATTGTTTAAATCCTTGTTCGGTTTCAAGTTGTAGATTATAAAATTCTTCTGTGTCTTTAAATTCTTTATCATTACAAAGAAAAGTGCGATAATTTAAGAAAATCGTATCAAGTCTTCCATTGATAGCAGCAGGGCTAATACCTAACTTTTCGGCAATATCTTTTTGCTTAACACCAGTCATATAGTCAAGCAAAATTTCTCTATCTTCTTGTGACAATTTATAAATATTCCTGTATAAAACTTTAGTGTTGATTTTCTTCTGCCATTCATCTTCGACAGAAACAGAGTAGTGCCCATGATTTGCGATAACATTTTCTATATCTTGACCGGTTTTCTGTTCAATCTGTGAAAAACTAACTTCATGTCTTCTGACTTTTCTTTCCAAACTTTCTATACTAGGTTGTTTATCTTTCATCATTTCTCCTTTACTCATATTGAAATGAATTTTTCTAATTTTTCAATTTTATCAGCATACAACTGATTATAAGAAGATTTTACAATTAAATTATTATAGAAATCTACTATTTCATCTTCAATAAAAATTATTGAATAATTCTCATAATTTGTATCTTTTGTAATCAGTAAAGCTAATGATGTGGATAAAGGATAATATAGTTCAAAATTTAAAGGAATTGTATCATTGTTATAATAAGTGTTTACAACAGGTTGGTCTCCCGTAATAAAGCCATTATTGTTGTTTTCTAACAAACAAAATTTATAATTATCAAAACATATTGCCATACCAATTTTAGAAGCTATAATATGTCTCATTAAAAACCAAATGTTTGATAAATTTATATTTAATGATTTTAGTTTTGTATCTTTTTCAAACTTTGACTTAATATTTTTTGTTCTACAGTATTGTTCTGCAATTGCAGAACAGGATTTCATTTTAAATTCTAAATCATTTAAACATTCTAAATTCATTGTTAATATTTTATCTATAAAATTTTTTAAATTGTTTTCTATATTGCAATTAAAATATTTTTCATCGCAATCTTTTGAAAAATTGGTTAAGTTCTCCGTCAGTTTTAGATTATTTGTTAATTTAGAAAAAGCAATAGTATTATTAAGCTTTTCAAATACTTCAACAATATTTTTTGTATATTCATCCGTAAAAAGTTTTGCTATTCGCAACTCTTCTTGACTAAATGCAGGAACTTTATAAAAGTATCTCTCTAATCCTATATTCTTTAAGTTAGTCTTTAAAAGTTTTTTTCTGTCTAATAAACAATAAATATATTCATTACTTGACCATTTTCGCAAATAATCTCTATATACGTAATGTTGATTAATAGTTGTTTTACCCATATTATTTAACCAACTTTTGATACATTTTCATAAGTTCAGAAACACATTCACTTTCTGTTTTAACTTTTCCCCAAAATCCATAAGCTTCCATAACTGCTTTATCGTTAAGTTGATGTGCTTTTCTTAATTCTGGTGGCATTGTAACTTCATCATAAAGATCAGCAAGAGAACAATCTTTATATTTTTCTCTTGCATTTAAAATAGCTTGTGCAGTCTTTTCAATTTTTGCTTGTTGCTCTTTTGTAGGATTAGGCCAAGGGAAATTGTTATATACAATATCTTTTGCATAACGATAATCACTTTTTAATCTTCCACATAATGTTCTCATCCAAGCATTATGAACATTTGATGTAAGAATACCAAAATGATAAATATTTGCATCAGGAATTAAAAATAATAGGTCACTAGCTATAACATTCTTATCAAGAAAACCAATAGGAATATATTTTCGCTTTTCTGATGATGTTTTAGGAATTGCAATATAATCTGAATTTGGTTGAGCAATTTGACAAAAAAGTGTTGGCGTTTCAGCGAATTTTCTTGTCCCTTCAGCTTTACTTTCTAATCTAAAGTTTTTTACAAATTCAATTCGTTTCATAACTGTCGGACATTGTTTTAATTCGTGTGGATTTGCACCTATTAACCATAAACACCATCTAGATTTATTATTTAAAAATTCATAAGCACCAATATAAGGGTGTATCCATTTTGCAGAAAGTGGTTCTTTTTTAATAAGTTCTTCTTTTTCTTCATCTGTAAGAACAAATCCTCCACCATCTCTTGGCATACTACCAAATCTTATTTGTGGGACATCACAAATAGGGATTGACCTACTTTCTATAAATTTATCTTCAGCATCCATTAAATAAGAATTTATATTTGAAACTATACGAGCTCTATCGTTATCATAAATTATTTTAGATTTCCTATTAACAAAAGAAAATCCAACAATAACACAATGGACTCTTGCTTTTTGCTGTGCTTCGCTATCCCACACAAAAGTTCTATATGCAAACTGAATTTTAATACCTTCTTCAAATAAAGGCTTCCACATTGTGACCGCTTGTTGCCCTTGACATATTGAATTAGTTGAAACAAAAGCAACTTCTATTGATGTTCCTTTAATATAATCAGTTGCTTTATAATACCAACCAGAAACAAAATCCAGTTCTCCAACACCTTTAACATCTCCGACAACAGCAATAATATCTTGTTTTTGTTCTCTTGACATCATCATTCCACCAACAAAAGGTGGGTTGCCCATTATATAAGTGAGTTTTTCTTTTGAAATAACTTTATTCCAATCAATTCGTAGTGCATTTCCCTCAACAATATTTGCATAAGACTTTAACGGGAAGAATTCAAGCTGTTGATTAACAATTTCTTCTGTTTCTTTCATCATTTGAGACTCGGATATCCACAGTGCTGTCTTTGCAACAGTGACTGCAAAGTCATTTATCTCAATTCCATAAAACTGTCCAATTGATACTTTTATTACATCTCCCAAGTCAATCATAGTTTGTCCACGAGTTTGTGCAATTAAAGCTTCGTTTTCTAATCTTCTTAGTGAAATATATGTTTCTGTCAAAAAGTTTCCAGAACCACAAGCAGGGTCAAGAAAGGTTAATGTAGAAAGCTTTTGCCTAAAAGCTTCTAATTGTTGTTTTCTTGTTTTTTCAACTTTAACTTCTTTTATTTTTTCTAATTCTTCTTTTAAATCATCTAAAAATAGTGGGTCTATGACTTTATGAATATTTTCAATAGAAGTATAATGCATTCCGCCACTTCTACGAGTATCTGGATTTAGTGTGCTTTCAAAAACAGCACCAAAAATAGTAGGGCTAATTTCACTCCAATCAAAATTTTCGCTTGCTTTATGCAAAAGAATATCAATTATCTCATCTGTCAAATGCGGAATAATAATATTTTCATTGGCAAACAAGCCGCCATTTACATAAGGAAACTTTGCAAGTTCATCATCTAGATATTTATCCCTATTTTCAACCTTTGTGTCTAAAACTTTGAATAAATCAATTAAAGCCCTTCTAGTGTCTTTAACTTGAAAACTTTGTAGATAATTGTGAAAAGCTAACTTTTCGCCAAACAAACCACTATCTTCAGCATAAAGACAAAATACAAGTCTTACACAAAGTTCGTTAAGGCTCTTTAATTCTTGCTCATCTTTTTCGTTGTATTGTTTAAGTAAGGCGTCATAAAGAATACCAACAATTTCACCAGCCTTAATGGATATTTCCATTTCTTTTTTGATATTCTCATTTTGACTATTTACAATAAATTGTAAGCGATAATATTCCTTTGGAAGATTTTTAAGCAATATACTTTCAGGTTCTCCATTAGGTTTTTCCATATCATATATTAAAAACTCTTGGAAATTACAAGTAATAATCCATCTTGGTCTTTTAGAGTATGGAAGGTCAGCTGAATACCTTTTTGCTTGTTGAAATGGAGTAAGAAGAGTTCCATCTGCTTGTCTTATTGCTTTTCTTAAATCTCGGTCTCTACTTTTTTGTTCAATTAAAACATGTGTAGCAGAAATATAGCCGTCAATAAAACTTGTATGGTCAAGCATAACTTTATCTTCAAAAGAAATATATTGTTCTGGATTGTCAACACCCAAAACTTTATTTAATAAGGTCAACCAAAAGACTTGGCTTTGTCCTTTTTCATAACCTTTATCAGCCCAAAAATTTGCAAATTCTTTTGCTTGTTTTCTTATCTCCAAATCGTTCATAAGTAAATCTCCATAAAACGATTATACCATAACTTTATTTAAATTGGTATTTAAATTCCAAAAAATTATTACTTATAACAAAATCAATTCTTCTTTTAAAAAGTAGACAATCAACCTTAGTAGTTTTATACAGTCCTAGAACGACTAAATTGCTCAAAAATACCACATTTGCTGTCAACTGCTGTCAAAATTAAATAGCAAAATACAGCAAATATTTCTCGCAATGTTATAACTACCTTTATTTATCTATGTTTTTTAGATATAGGGCTCACACACTCGGCTTTGAGGGCTCGTTCTTGGTAAGGCTGAGGTCATGGGTTCAAGTCCCATCATAAGCTCCAGTAAAACTTGCCTGATGGCAAGTTTTTTTGTGCTTTCGCACAAAGCAAACATTTGTTTGCACTGGAGCCATTTAATATTTGTTCTCTGCTCGCTGAAAAAAATTCAGAACATAAAATATTTGTTTTAATTTATGTTTTTTATAAAAATTTTATAAATTTTGATAAAGTTTTGTAAAAATTTAAGATTAAATAAATTATTATTAATTAAATCTTGAACAAATGTATTATTTGTATTATAATTATCATATGGTTGTAGACGATAAAGTAAACAATAGATTAAAAAAAATATTTGAAGATATTAAGAAACAGGCAGAAACTGGTGTAATTAAAATTGAAGCAAGAGATGGAATTAAATGGAGATATTACACAAGATTTTATTGTGATATTGAAGGAGTTTTAAATGCTAATCCGAATAATAAATATCCAATTATAGAAATTCCAAATTATGATATTTTTATAAAATTGATTGATAAATATTTAAAATATGCAGAAATTTTTTATTCTTCAGATCAAGATTATTATGATTTATCTAAAGATGAATTTGATAAAAAATTAGTTTTAAACTTAATTATCAATGCAACTAACTTTGATTTTATTAAAGTTTATGATTATATAAACAAAAGGACGGAGATGTTAAAACAAGATATTGGTCTTGGTAAATTCCATTTAGGGGAGTATCAAGGTTGTAAAATAATTGGTGAAATTTTAAAAAATCGATCAAATATTGAAAGTCCTTATAGTTTTAATATTTATTTTGAGAAAGATAAAGAAAATTTTATGATGCCAAGCATATTATTTGGAATGACTGATAAAGATGCTTCTATAATGGGAATACAAAATTTTAATAAAGAAAGAGTCGGTGGAGAACTTGCAAAGAAATTAGATAGATATTTTAGGAAAATAAATAAGGGCATTGATATGAATGATATTATTTCAAATGTTTCTCCAAATGCATTAGTTTCATTTACTATTTTTATTTCATATTTAAAATCTTTAGGAATAAAGGATATTTCAGCATCAGCATTTCGACCAGTAAGATATCATGCAAGTAAAATTTCAGGATATTTAAAATATGTTGAAAGTGAGAAGAGAAAAGAATTTTTGCAAAAGCATAATCATAATCAATATAATATGACTAATAAAGTTTTGTATATGTTTTTAAGATATGGTCATCATTTTGATAATGCAAATGTTTATTATGATGATATAATGCAGAAAATTAATTTAGAGTTAACGGATAAAAATCCTACAGAAAATGATAATATTATATATCAACTTTCATCATCTATTAATAACGAGTATAATGATGAATATGAAAACAATTAGTAATAAATTATTAATAATTTCATAAATTATAAGCAGATTTTTGTAAAAATCTGCTTTTTTATTGTTAAAATTTAATATTTATTTTGTTGAAAATTAGTTTTGATTTATACTTATTAAAGAAAGGAGAGGGTATGGATAAAAAATTTGAACCACTATTTACACCTTGGAAGATAGGTAATGTAGAAATTAAAAATAGAATTGTTCTTTGTCCTATGGGAGGAACATCATTGTTTGGTTGGATGGAACCACATCATTTTGATCAAGATGCTGCTGATTTTTTTATGGATCTTGCAAAAAATAATGTTGGATTGATTATACCAGGTATTGCACCACTTAAAAATTTAATTGGAGGACAATGGTTATATAAAAGTAAAAAATCTTTTAAAAAATTAAAGCCTTATATGGAAGAAATTCATAAAACTGGAGCAAAACTATTTGTTCAGTTGACAGCAGGATTTGGACGTTCTTTTTCTGTTCCAAATTCAATGGTTCCTATGCTTAAACATAAATTTTTGAATGCTATTGTAAAACCTATTATAGATGTTCAGTATTTATGTGCTTCGCCAAGCAAACTTCCTTCAAGATGGGCTGAAGGAGTTTTGACTCGTGCATTGACAAAGAAAGAAATTGAAAAAATGATTGTCGCATTTGCTAAAACTGCAAAAATGTGCAAAGATGCAGGTGTAGATGGTGTTGAAGTTCATGCAGTTCATGAAGGATATTTACTTGACCAATTTACAACAGAATATACAAATAAAAGAACTGATGAATATGGTGGAAGTTTTGAAAATAGATATCGTTTTGCCACTGAAGTTGTTAAGGCAATTAAAAAAGAATGTGGAAACGAGTATCCTGTATCTTTAAGATATTCTGTAGTAAGTAAAACTAAAGATTTCTGTAAGGGGGCAATCCCAGGAGAAGACTATAAAGAAATTGGTCGAGATATGGAAGAAAGTTTGAAGGCTGCAAAATATTTGCAAGATGCAGGTTATGATATGTTCGATGCTGATAACGGCACTTATGACGCTTGGTATTGGGCTCATCCTCCTGCATATATGCCACAAAACTGTAATTTAAAAGATGTTGCACAGGTTAAAAAAGTTTTATCTATTCCTGTTGTGTGTGCTGGAAGAATGGAACCTGATGTTGCTGCTGAAGCAATAAAAAATGGTGAAATTGATGCAATGGGTGTTGCACGTCAATTTTTGACAGACCATCATTGGGTAACAAAATTAATGGAAGATAGGCTAGAAGATATTCTTCCTTGTATTTGTTGTCATAATGGTTGTTTTCCATTCTCTCATTATAAAGGTATTGCAAATGGTGGAGCAATGCAAGATACAATGCATATGTCTAGATGTGCATTAAATCCATTAACTATGCAAAATCATAAGTTTGATATAATTCCAGCCAAAAAGCAAAAGACAGTTGCAGTTATCGGTGGTGGCGTAGGTGGAATGGAAACTGCAAGAATTGCTACTTTGAGAGGACATAAAGTAACTATTTATGAAAAAACAGATATTCTTGGTGGAGTTTTCATTGCAGCAGCAGCACCTTCTTTCAAAGAAAAAGATAGAATGTTATTGCAATGGTATAGAAGACAAATTAAAAATTTAGGAATTGATGTTAAATTTAATACAGAAATAAAGGATTTATCTCAAATTGATGCTGATGAAATAGTTATTGCAACAGGTTCAACACCAAAATCACTTCCTATAAAAGGAATAGAAAATAGTATTGAGGCAATAGAATACTTAAATGGAAAAGAAGTTGGACAAAATGTTGTAATAATTGGTGGTGGATTAAGTGGCTGTGAAATTGCTTATGATTTATTTTTGAAAGGAAAACATCCAATAATTATTGAAGCAAAAAATGATTTGATGGTGTCAAATACTCTTTGTCTTGCAAATTCTTCTTATTTAAGAGATTATTTTGATTATAAAAATATACCTGTTTATCTGGAAAGTAAAGTAATTGAAATAAACGATGATAGTGTTATTATACAAGATAAAGAAGGAAATCGGTTTGTAATAGAAGCAGATAATGTTATTACAGCAATAGGATATAATCCAGCACCACTTGCAAAAGCATCTAAACATATTCATATTGTAGGTGATGCATTATCTGTAGGTAATTTAAGAACAGTAGTATGGCGTGCTTGGGAAGTTGCTGAAAAAATATAAATTTAAATTTTTAGTTTTTTTAAAAAAAATATTTATTTTATTAAAGTTGAATAGTTAAAAAAGATAATGTAAAGAACATTATCTTTTTTGTTGTTAAATAAAACCCCCAGATAGTCTGGGGGTTCATTTTAGGTTTACCGATGAACGAATTAACTCCTTTTGTGATAGAATATGCTGTAGCCTAACAACAAATTTTTTTTTACACAAAAGGAGTTAATTATGTCAAAAGAAACCATTAATAGTTTAGCACATACTTCTTGGAATTGCAAATATCATATTGTATTTGCACCAAAGTATAGACGAAAAGTATTTTTTAATCAAAAGAGGATGGGAATAGGTGCAATTCTAAGAAGTTTGTGCGAGTGGAAAGAAGCAGAGATAATAGAAGCCGAAATATGTCCAGACCATGTGCATATGTTAGTGTCAATACCACCTAAAATAAGCGTGAGTGGATTTATGGGATATTTAAAAGGAAAAAGTAGTATACTAACATACCAAAAATATGCTAATTTAAAATTTAAATATAGAAATAGAGAATTCTGATGTAGGGGATATTATGTAGATACAGTAGGGAAGAACAAAAAAGCAATACAACAATACATTGCGAACCAACTGAAAGAAGATAAAATTATGGAGTAGATGACGATATATGAGATAAACGACCCATTTAAGAAATAAGTAAGGTTCGCAATAGGCATAGTTAGGCTACGCACGATTTCGTGCTGCCTGTAATGGAGGGTTTTACCCGTTATATGAAAAACCACCAGGTTCACTGGTGGATTTTTATTAAAATAAATTGAAATATATGAAAAAAATTATGATAGTTAAAATATATTTAATTATTTTTTAAATATTCAAAAATTAATGAATTTACGACGAAAATGCTATAATATTGGAATTTAATGGGAATCAATTGTTATATGTAAAAAAATATTTTTTAACCATTTTTATTTAAAAAATCGCTATATCTCTTATAAATAAAGGGATATAGCGATTATATTATATAATAAATTATTTTTTCATTTTACTTGCATATAAAAAAGAATTTTGTTATTTTATAAATAGGGGGTGTAATAAAGATGGATTTATTTAATAAAATTTATAAAGAACATAATTATAAAATCGCTAAAGAAAAAGGTATTTATCCTTATTTTCATAAATTATATTCAGGGCAAGATGTTGTTGTGAATATGGAAGGTAAAAGAACAATTATGTTAGGTTCTAACAATTATCTTGCTCTTACAAATCATCCAGAAATTATAAAGGCTGGGAAAGATGCTATAGAAAAATATGGAAGTGGTTGTTCAGGCTCTAGATTTTTGAATGGAACTTTAGATATACATGAAAAGTTAGAATCAGATCTTGCTTTGTTTTTGCATCAAGAAAGTGCAATGACTTTTAGCACAGGATTTCAAAGTAATTTGGGAATTATAAGTGCAATTATTGGAAGAGGAGATTATATTGTATGTGATAGAGAAAACCATGCTAGTATTTATGATGCGTGTAAATTAAGTTACGGAAAAATGGTTAGATATAATCATAACGATATGGAAGATTTAGAGAGAAAACTTAAAGAAATTCCTAATGAAGCAGGTATCTTGATAGTTACAGATGGTGTTTTTAGTATGAGTGGTGATATTTGCAATCTACCAGTTATTGTTGATTTGGCACATAAATATAATGCAAGAGTAATGGTTGATGATGCCCATGGACTTGGTGTTATTGGGAAGTATGGCAGAGGAACAGGTGAATATTATAATATGGAAGATAAGATTGATATTTATATGGGCACTTTTTCAAAGTCGCTTGCCTCATTGGGTGGTTATATGGCTGGAAAGAAGGAAGTTGTTGAATATTTAAAACATAATTCTCGTCCTTATATATTTAGTGCAAGTATGACGCCAGCATCGGTATGTTGTGCAAATAAAGCATTGGATATATTAAAAAGAGAACCGGAAAGAGTTGAGAGATTAAACAGAGTAAGTGATTATATGCGAAAAGGATTAAAAACAAATGGAATTGATATTATTGAAAGCAAGACTCCAATTATTCCTATTTATACATATCAAGATGATAAAACATTTATAGCATGTAAATTATTGCTTGAGAGAGGTGTTTATGTAAACCCTGTTGTTTCTCCAGCGACTCCAGTTGGACAAAGTTTATTAAGAACAAGTTATACTTCAAATCACACTGAAGATATTTTAGATGAAGCAATTATTAAGATAAAGGAAGTTTTGAATATATTAAACAATTAAAATAATATTTTTTTAATTATTTCCAAATCAAATTTTTATCATTATAATGCTTTTGTAAATATATATTAATATTTATTATTTTATTTGTATTTAATTTTTAGATATGATAAAATAAATATTGATTCAAAGAGGAGAGTAATATGGGAATTTTAAAAAATATTGAATGGACTGATACAAGTAGTAACTTAATTGTTTGGAAATATCCTATTTCTAAAGATCATGTAAATAAAGGCTCTGCTTTAACAGTAAGAGAAAGTCAAGTTGCTATTTTTGTAGATAAAGGTAGACTTGCTGATGTATTTCTTCCGGGATTTTATAAATTAGACACACAAAACATGCCAATTCTTACTAAATTAATGTCATGGAAATATGGTTTTGAAACACCTTTTAAATCAGATATTTATTTTGTGAATACAAAACAATTTACAAATCAAAAATGGGGAACTGTAAATCCTATTTTAGTTCGTGATAAAGATTATGGTGCTGTTCGAATAAGAGGATTCGGAAATTATTCTTTCAAAGTTGATGATGCTTATGTTTTTATGAAAAATTTAAGTGGCACACTTGCTCAATTTGAAACTGACCAAATTTCTGATTATTTAAGAAGTATGGTTGTAAGTGGAATTTCTGATGCTATCGGAGAAAGTAAAGTTCCTGTTTTGGATATGGCTGCAAATTTACAAGAATTGTCAAGAATGGTAGAAAATAAAGTTGCAACAGATTTTAAAGAAATAGGACTTTTACTTACAAATTTTGTATTTGAAAGTTTCTCATTGCCAGAAGAACTTGAAAAAGCATTAGATAAGAATACAAGTCTTGGAATGATGCGTAATAATATGGACGTATACACGCAAATGGAAACTCTTGCCGCAATGAAAGAAGCAGCAAAAAATCCTGGTGCTGCTGGTGGAACTATGGGGGCAGGCATGGGACTTGGCATGGGAATGGGATTAGGAAATATTTTTGCCAATAATATGCAACAGATGAGTAGTCAAAATCAAAATAATTTGAATAATGCAAATAATAATACTGGTGCAGGCTCAAAAACTTGTCCAAATTGCAATGCAATAATTCATGGAAATCCAAAATTTTGTCCAGAATGTGGGCAAAGATTAAAACTTGTTTGTCCAGATTGTGGAACAGAAGTTAAAGGTTCTGCGAAATTTTGTCCAGAATGTGGAAGGAAATTGAAATGAGTGATATAAATGAAAAGATATATAGTGATGATAAACTAGGTGTAACAACTTATAAATGTCCTAATTGTGGTGGCGAAACTGAGTTTGACCCTTCTTCACAAAAAATGCATTGTCTTTATTGCGATAGTTTTTTTGAAATAGAGAATGATACTCATGCTGTTGAAAGAGATTTGAAAGAACTGCTTTCAGAAGGGAATGTTTGGTCTGAAGCCGAAGTATATCAATGTAAAAGTTGTGGGGCAAAAGAAATTTTGGATAATCAAGAAGTTGCAATGGAGTGTCCTTTTTGTGGAACAAGTAATATTGTAAAAACAAATGAACTTCCAGGATTGAAACCTCAAGGAATAACACCATTTAAAATAGATAGAGAAACAACAAGCCAAATTGCAACCAAATGGGCAAAGAAGAAATTTTATGCTCCTAGAAGTTTTAAGAAAAGTGTTAAAGCTGAAAATATTCATGGAATTTATAATCCAGTTTTCACTTTTGATGCTGTTACAAATAGTTCCTATAATGGTAAATTAGGAAAAAATTATACAAGATATCATTATGTTCAAGGAAAAAGAGTAGCACATACAGAAACAAGATATTTTACGATTAGGGGTGAACAAAATGTAAATTTTGATGATTTTCTAATTCAAGCATCTTCAAATATTCCTATGAATATGATTAGGGAAATTGAACCTTTTCCTACAAATAAAGCATTAGGATATAAAACAGAATACTTAAGAGGTTATTCTGCAAATACATATAACAAATCAGGTGCTGAATGTTGGGACGATTGTAAAATTCAAATGAGAAATAATATTGAGACTCAAATATTAAAAAAATATGATTATGATATTAAAGTGTTTTTGAATGTGGATACAACTTTTTCTAAAGAACAATACAAATATATTTTAGTCCCAGTATATGTAGGGCATTATAAATATAAAAATAAGTTATACAACTTTTTTGTTAATGGTTATAGTGGGAGAATAGGTGGTAAAACACCTGTATCTATTTGGAAAGTAATGTTTACAATATTAGGAATTTTGCTTATTGTTGGTGGCATTATTGCTCTTGCAGTGTTAAATGGTTGATAGGGGGAGTTTATGAGTTGGAGTGAAATTGCTTTGATTTGTGTAAGCGTTGTTTTGATTATAGTTGTTCTTGCATGGCTTATAAGTGCAAGAAAAAAATTAGGACAGCCAAAAGAAAATTTAGTTGATGATTGTGAAATTATTGATGGAGTAAAATATACAAAATCTGAACAGCCACTAGATAAAGATGGTCAAGCAAATGTAACATTGAAAAAAGGTGATATTATGCTTGAACGAGGCAAGGAATATAAGGTTGGCGAAAATGGAGATATTCTTGCTGGGAAATATACTATTTTAACAGCAGATGAAAACATTTCATCTGTGAATATGCGAATAGGTGGACTTGTTCGTGATTATAAACACTTATCTTCGATTATACTAACTGAAGGAGATGTGATTTCTACACTTTCAGCAAATGTAGTGTTAAGATAAAAGGGGAAATTATGGGAAGAAATTTGATTTATAAGTTGTTGGGTGCATTTATAGTTTTGGCTGCTGCTATATTATGGATATTATCATTAACCGTTCCAGAAACTTTTGGATTTTTTAGTTTAGCATGGGCTGGAGTTGTGATTTGTGGTGGTTTAGGCTTAATTATGCTTTTACAAGGCTGTTTTCAAAAAAATGTTTCAACTATCAAAAAATTGAAAATTTGGTTTGGAATTATTCTTATTGTTTGTGCTATTCTTTGTTTAGTATCTGAACTTGCTATTCCTGGAAACTTAATTTTACCTATCATTTCAATAGTTGTTGCAGTAGGCTTGGTTATCACAATTATTGCAACTGGTGGTGTAAAATGGGACGAGGGAGATAATCATAAATCTGGCTATAAGAATTATTACGAACGTAAAGCAGAACAAGAAAAAGTAGAAAAAGAAAATAATGAGAATAAATAAAATAAGAATAAAAAAATTAGTAAAAATAAATTAATTAAATTATTTTAATAAAAAAAACAAGAAAATCTTTCTTGTTTTTTTTGTATTATTATATATTAATTATAGATGTTTTTATTCTTTTTCAAATTTAGAACCACAATATGGACATTTATAACCATTTTCATATGGTTCTAGTTTTCCACCACAATTAGGACATTTGTTTGCTATTATATTTTTCTTTGGAACTTCTTTTTTATTAGGTGTTAATGTCGTTCCATCATATATATATCCTGTTATATATTTCTTTTTTATTGCGTTTGTAATATATTCTTTTGCCATTTTTTCTCTTATTTGAAGTTGTTGAGCAATTTCTGAATTTGTTGTTAAATGGTCTTCCATTACAGCATCAACTACATTCTTCATTGTTTTAAAACTTCCATAACTGATCCACAGAATAGGTGCACCATAAAATCCAAAAACTAAAAAAGCAATACCAAATGCAAGAATAGCCCAAATTGATTTTGTTGCTCCAATAATTGTAATTGGAATTCCAACAACAAATAATATTGTAGCAACAATAGCCCAAATTAACTTTTTCTTTAAATCTTTATTCACATTATTTTGTTGAGTTTTATATTTATCCATGTCTATATTATATTACATTAATAATAAAAAAGTAAAGAATTTTTTTAATTTCAAAATTTTTACTTTGAAATTTGAAAAACATGAAAAAATTGCTTGACTTGGAGTTTACTTTAAGTTGTAGAATATAGTCGATATGATGTTTAAATAAGAAATTTTAAAATATTTAATTAATTAAATTAAGTTTATATGTTTAAAATAACATCAGTATATAAAATTGAATTTAATCTAACAAAAATATTGCTAAATTTTAAAGAAAAAGAAAGGAGGCTTTTTATTATATGACAATAAAAGAAGTAAGTGAAAGATTTTCTGTTAGTGAAGATACTTTAAGGTATTATGAAAAAATTGGTTTAATTGAAACTGTTCCAAAAAGTCATGGTAAACGTAATTATGGAGAAAAAGAAATAAATAATGTTGAATTTATTCTTTGCATGAGAAGTGCTGGTCTTAATATTGATATTTTATCAAAATATATTAATTTGATAAGAGAAGGCGATAAAACTGTTCAACAAAGATTAAATTTACTTATTGACCAAAGAAAAATATTAGGTGAAAAAATAAATGAAATGAAAAGGGCTTATGAAAAATTGAGTTATAAAATTGAAAGATATCATTCAGAAATTTTACAAAAAGAGAATAATATAATAAAGGAATAAAAGGAGAAAAAATATGATATTAGAAAAAATCAATTCACCAAAAGATTTGAAATTATTAAGTTTAGAAGAATTAAATGTTTTAAGTGAAGAAATAAGAAAAGCATTAATCAATAAATTAAGTGAACATGGTGGTCATATAGGACCAAATCTTGGAGATGTTGAAGCAATAGTAGCAATGCATTATGTTTTTTCTTCACCAAAAGATAAAATTGTTTTTGATGTTTCGCACCAAAGTTATACACATAAAATGCTTACAGGACGAAAGAATGCTTTTTTAAACAGAAATCAATATGATGATGTTTCAGGTTATACAAATCCTAATGAAAGTGAACATGATCTTTTTGAAATAGGACACACATCGACTTCAATTAGTCTTGCTTGTGGACTTGCAAAAGAAAGAGATTTAAAAGGTGAAAAAAATAATGTTATTGCATTTATTGGTGATGGCTCTTTAAGTGGAGGAGAGGCTTATGAAGGGTTAAATAATGCTTCAGAAAGCGAAAGCAATATAATAATTATTGTAAATGACAATGAAATGTCAATTGCTGAAAATCATGGTGGGCTATATGATAATTTACGAGCCTTAAGAGAGAGTAATGGAAAATGTGAATGTAACTTCTTTAAAGCACTAGGTTTTGAATATTACTATGTTGCAAATGGACATAATTTAAGAGATTTGATAGGAGTATTTAAAACAGTTAAAGATAGTAGAAAACCTGTTGTTGTTCATATTCATACAATAAAAGGAAAGGGACTATCTTTTGCCGAAGAAAATAAGGAGCAGTGGCATTGGGGAATGCCATTTGATAAAAATACAGGTAAGTCTTTATTTAATAATGATATAGAAGATTACAATGAACTCACTGGAAAGTTTATATTAGAAAAAATAAAAAATGATAAAAACATAATTGCTGTTACATCTGCTACACCTGCTGTTTTTGGGTTTAATAAAGAAAGAAGAATTGAAGCAGGGGCACAATATGTTGACGTTGGTATTGCTGAAGAGCATGCTGTTGCATACATTTCGGGTGTTGCTAAGGCAGGTGGTAAACCAATTTACCCAGTTTATAGTTCATTTATTCAAAGAACTTACGATCAACTATCTCAAGATTTATGTATAAATAAAAGTCCTGCATTGATTGTTGTTTTTGCAGGCTCTGTTTTTGGACTTAATGATGTAACGCATCTTGGACTTTATGATATGGCGATGATGGGGAATATCCCAAATCTTGTTTATCTTGCACCTACTTGTAAAGAAGAATATTTTGCAATGTTAGAGTGGGGATTAAATCAAAATCTTTATCCTGTTTCAGTTCGAGTCCCTGGAAATGGAGTAATAGAAAGAAATCAAGTTTTTGATACTGATTATTCACAATTAAATAAATTTAAAATTGATAAACATGGAAAAGATGTTGCCATTATTGCTTTAGGTGGTTTTTATCAACTTGGAGAACAAGTTTATATAAAACTTAAAGAGAATGGGATAAATGCAACATTAATAAACCCAAGATATATTACTGGAATTGATGAAGAAATGCTTGAAGGGTTAAAGAAAAATCATAAACTTGTTATTACTCTAGAAGATGGTATACTGGAAGGGGGATTTGGTGAAAAAATTGCAAGTTATTATGGAACTAGTGATATGTATGTTAAAAATTATGGTATTAAAAAGAGTTTCCCAGATAGATTCATTGCAAACGAATTATTAAAAGAAAATGGGATAGGTGTTGACGAAATAACAAAAGATATTTTCAATTTAATTAAATTATAGATTTTTAAATAATAAAAAAAGATGTGCATTAAAAACACATCTTTTTTTAATATCAAATATATTGTTAAATTTTACTTATTATATCTCTCGCCGCAACAAGTCCAGTTGCTGCAGCAACTACAATATTTCCTGCTTTTCCAGCACCGTCTCCTATAAAATATAAATTTTTGTTTTTAACTTTAAAGTTATTATCAGTTTCTATTTCGTTTGAAAAGAATTTGATTTCAGGTCCATACAACAAAGTTTCATCATTATTTACACCAGGGATAATTTTGTCAAGTTCTTCAAGTCCTTCTAAAATATTTGTTATTATTCGGTAAGGCAGAACTAAAGCAAGATCTCCTGCAACACAATCTTTTAATGTTGGTTCAATAAAACCTTTATTGATTCTATGCCATTCGCTACGTCTTCCGTTTCTTAAGTCTTTAAGTGTTTGAACAATAGGCTTATTGTCGCCTAGCACATTTGCAATACGTGCAATTGATTCACCATATTGTCTGGTATTTGTTACAGGTTGCGTTAATGTAACTTTACTGATGAAAGCAAAGTTTGAATTATTTGATTTAGTATGTTTGAGTGCATGACCATTTACACATATGTAACCATAGTAATTTTCTTTAGTAACATATCCACCAGGATTTGTGCAAAAAGTTCTTATTTCATCACCATAAGTTTTTGTTTTGATAAAAATTGTAGGGTCATATATTACATCTGTTATACTTTGTAAAATTTCTTTTCTTACTTCTACTCGCACACCAATTTCTATGCTTTGAGAAGTATAGGGAATTTTATGTTTATCTAATAATGTTTGAACCCAGCCAGCACCTGTTCGTCCTGGAGCAACTACAACGTATTTTGATTGAACAATATTTTTTTGATTATCTTTTTTGTATGTAATAAAATTTATATTTTGTGAATCTTGCTCGATATCTATGACATCGCCACACTCAATAATTTCTACTCCATGATTTTCAAGATATTGAGTAAATTTTTCAATATGAGTAGGTAGAGTGTCAGAACCTAAATGTTTTTGTTTTATTAAAAGAAGTCTTGCTCCTTTAACAGTAACATCTTTTTTTATTTCTTCACTTTTTTGTGAACTTTTTGGATAAACTTCTGCGTCCATACCAAATTTATTAAATATTTCTTCTGTATCATCAATTAATTTATATGCTTCGCTTTCTGACATATACTTAAATAAATCGCTTTTCCCGAGTTTTGGGATAAAGTTGAGTTTTCCATCACTAAAAGTTCCTGCACCACCAAACCCTGAAAGAATTTGACAAGGTTGACAGTTGATGCATTTCCCAGTTTTTTTCATAGGACAAACTCTATTTTTTGCTCTTCTTCCTTGGTCGATAAGACAAATTTTTAAATTTTGATTTTTTGTAATTAGTTCATAAGCAGTAAATAATCCTGCAGGACCAGCACCGACTATAAGTACATCATAAATCATTTTTCCCTCCATCCTTATTTTTCAACATATTTATTATAACATAAAAATATTTGATAAAAAAATAAAATGACGAATGGATATTAAATAATTTATATTACCTGAAGACAAACTTGCTTGCAAGGGTGAGACTGATGGTTATACAAATAGTGATAATGTGCAAAGCACACAAATTCGTTAGAATTTATTAAAATTCTTTTATCATAAAATTTTAACATCACATAATTTATATTTTTAGTTATTTTTAATTAAAAAAATTAAATATATTATAAAATTTATTGGAATTTAATGAAAATTATTTTTAAATGAATTTATCTATGTTATAATATTAAAAATAAAAAACAACTATAGAAAGAAAATTTTGAAAAAGTTTTCAAAATTTTAAAACATTAGTTTTTGCAAGCAAGGCTTGCCTTTCTATAGTTGTCGTTAATATATAATTATGAATGCTAGTAATAGACAGATAATTTTTGATAAATTTGAAAAAATAACAAAATAATAGGTGAAAATCATGAAATTTAATGAAATTTTAGTTAAAAACATTTTAAATAAATATATTTATGATAATAAGTTGATTGGGGGAGATAATCAAATTTTAAAGTTGCCAGATTTATATACTAAAGATAAAAGTATTGGAATTGAAGTAACGATGTGCGAACTTGATGTTGATTATTGCATAAATGAACTTAAAAACGAATGTGAAAAATATAAAAATGATTATAACAAATGCATACAGATAAGAAATAAATATGAAAGAAAAGAAATGTTTTCTCGTCTTCGTAGTCAACTTCATTATAATGTTAATAATGAAGAAAGTCATATTTTTAAAATGGAAAAAATTGATAAAGGACTTGGAAAGATTTATGTTAATCAAGATGTGATTAATATAGGTTTTGTTCCATATATTTTTGCAAAAATGTATGAAAACAAGTTAAAAAAATTAAATCGTGGAAATTATGATGGTGTAAAATCTAAAAATTTGGTTATTTCTTCTTTGTTAAGAGAACGTAGTAGTGATCTTGCAAGAATATGTTTTTATATGTTTGATTTGACTAATAGTATGTTTGTAAATAGATTGTTTGATAAAACATATTTAATTTATAGACGTGGAATTTATATTTTTGGTCAAGATAGAATTGAAAAATTTATTAAAATTGATGAAAAAGATTTAAAGAAATTGCTTGAATTAAGTGTTGAAGAATATAAAAATTCAAAAGGTAAAAATAGATCAAAAGTAAACAATAATAAAAAATAAAAGGTTTTAAAGCCTTTTATTTTATTTTTAATCGGTGCGTCTTTGTTATTATATATCCATGTTGTGAAATTGCTATCATATACAAATCACTTTTGCTATCTGAATAAAAAGCATCTAATTTTATATTTGGATATTTTTCTTTAAAAGCATAAACCTTTTGTTCTCCGTAACAATTTTTGCCTTTTATTATGCCAGTATTTATATCCATATCAGTTGCAATTAAGTTTTTAAGTCCAATTCTATTACAAATAGGTTTTAATAAAAAATAAGGACTTGCAGAAATAATAATGTCATCATCTTTTTTTTGCCTGAAATACCAATCTTTGATTTTGGACATATTTTTATTCCAAAATTTTTCAATTAAATCATCTTTTTTATACACAAAAATAAGATAACTTGCAAAAAATTGCTTTAAATATTGTCGGTTAAAAAAGGTAAAAATTGCGAGTAAAATTTGAAATGGAATATATAATATTAAATAAGGTCTTTTTATTAGACAATATTTATAAAAATCAATAAAGCAATCGCCATCATAAATGGTTTTATCAAAATCGTATCCTGTCATATAAATTCCCTTTTAAGCAAAATAATTATATCATAAAATAGCATTTTTGAGCAAGTATCAAGCAAATTAATTTTTTAAATTTAAAAGTTGAATTTATAATTAAATAAATATTTTGACTACATTAGTATTGATTTGTTTTTAATAATGTGTTATCATGAAAATATAAAAGAGGAAGGGGGATTAAATGGGTATCCAAAACAAAAGAAATATGAAAAGCAATATTATCAAAGAACGTGTTTATAGAGAAATTGCTAAAGAAACATCAAAAGGACCTTATGATTTATTTACTTTAAGAACAAAATTTGTTAAACACAAAGTTGTCGAATCAGGTAATAAATTTGATACTGCTATTGAAGGGTTGAAATCTGATGGTCGTGTTATCGTTCGAGGCAAAGAGATTATGATAAATCCTGAAGCAGTAAGACATGGAACATTTTTTACTAAAAGTAACAAAAATTTTGGTTATGTAGTTTTTGATGGAGATAATCATGAATATGGCATAGATCTTCGTGATGCCAAAGGATTTAGGTCTAATGAAAGGGTAGTGGTTGGATTTAATTTTTATGGAAACCGACCAGATATTCCTTTTATAATATCAAAAGAAAATGAATTTACTTTGCAAGAAAACGAAGCATCTTCTTCAAAGCCAAGACGCCAAGCACCTTCAATTTTTGAAACTGAAAATGGTCAAGGCAATATAGTTTATGGCAGAGTTATGAAATTAAATCATGATGAACTTGTATTTATTCCTAATGATAAATCAAGATTTAAGAAGAATATCAGCATATTGAATGAAAAATCAACTATGGCTCAATACCAAGATAAGATTTGCACAATGGAAATAATTACTGATGAAGATGGCTTTTCTCCTGCAATGGGCTTTATAAAAGAAATAAAAGGCGAAGCAGGAAATCCAATTGCAGAATATGATGCTATAGCAGAAAGTCATGGTGCAAACATGGATTGGGGAGGGGAGTTTTTAGAAAAAGAAATTAAAAAAATCCCAACGGAAGTTGATTTAAGTGATTTTACACTTACAGATGAAAAAGGAACAGTTTTATCAGGAAATGGTAGTGAAAGAATCGTTGATTTAAGAAATTTGCAATTTACGACAACAGACCCTGCAACTTGTAAAGATATGGATGATGCAATTTATTCTACTTTTGACAAAAATGGAAATCTAGTTGTTTATACTGCAGTTGCAAATGTTTCAAAATATGTTTATTTAAACAGTGAAATCGGAAAACGTTATATACGTGGTGCGTTTACAACATATGCTCCTAATAAGGCATATAACATTCTCCCTCCAGAACTTTCAACAAATATTTGTTCTTTAAATCCTAATGTAGATCGCTTGGCTTTTGTTATAAAAACTGTTGTTGACCCTAAAACTGGAATTCCTAAAGAAAGTAAAATTATGGATACAGTTATTCAAAGTCATGAAAAATATAGTTATGAAAAAGCACAAGAGATTTGTGATAACAATCCACAAATTACTCTTGAAAAATTAAGAGAAAAAATTGCAAGCGGAGAAGAACTTTCTAAAGAAGAACAAGTTGTTATGAATGAAAAAGCATCAGATATTCTTTGGAAAGGTTTTAAAAAGCGTGAATTAATTGAATTTAATACTAATGATGAATATGATGTTGAATTTAATGAAGATATGTCTAATATAATTGATATTAAACAGCAAGAACATATCAAATATCATAAAGTAATCGAAGCATTTATGCTTACTGCAAATGAAGCAACAGCCCAATTTGCAAAGGAAAATGGAATTCCTAATATTTACAGAGTTCACGAAGCACCAAATGAAAGTAAATTTGAACAAGCAGAAGAATTTTTTGGATATATGAATATTCCTTTTGATGGTGAACTTTCTCCTAACTCTATTAGAAAAATTATTGCAAGTGTTAAAGATACAAATCAAGAAAAGATAGTAAACAATTTTTTAGTAAGAATGCAAAGTAAAGCAAAATATAACATTTCAACTAATCCAGAAGAAGTTGGATTTATAAGTAACAAATCAAGACGTATAAATAAGCAAAAACAAAAAAATAGTAATGAAAATAACAGTGAAGTTGCAACAGTTGTTAATATGAAAGACATTGTTGATAGTTTAGATCAAGAAATAAGCCACTTTGGTCTGCAAAGTGAACACTATTCTCATACAACTTCGCCTATAAGAAGAATTACAGATTATATAACTCATTATAATATTCTTGCATTTATGAAAGGCAAAGAAATGTTAAGCGAAGATTATGTTCGAGATATTTGTCAATGGGCAAATCAAATGCAAGATGAAAATGATGCTGCCGAAAGAGAATTTAAAGAAGTTGATTCTGCAATTTATTGTGAAGGCCATATTGATGATGTTATGAAAGGGTATGTTTGTGGATTTAAAAAACTTAATGACAGTAAATATGCAACTATTGATGATATAGTAGTTTTGGTTGAAAATGAAGAAAAAGGAATCAAAGTTCAAATTCCTGCAGGTGAACTTTTAGAGAATAAGGGAATAAATACTAAAAATATAGTTATTTCTCCTTTTGGAAGTGCACTTATTAATCGTGAATCAAGAGTTCCACTCATAAAACTTTGCTCTCCAATTTCATTTAGAATTGCCCAAGCAGACAGAATTACAAGACAAGTTTTTGCAAGTTCTAATCTTCAACAAGAACATTCAAGTTATAATTTCCCTAACTTTGGTGATAATGCTGAACGTTTGCAAAAAGTTCCATCTCAAGGAAGTTTAAAGAGAGAAAGAATGAATGCAAATAGATTATATAAAATTGCACAACATGAAGTTACAGAAAAAATGGAAGATATGATTGATGCAAAAGGACGCAAATTAAAAAGAGAAACAATTAATAGAGGTGGTCCTGATTTTATAAGTGCGAAAGAAGCATATGAAGCAAATAAAACTCAAAATATTGCCAGACGTAAGAAGATTGAGAAAACGAAAATGAGAGAACTTGATGATTTTGAAAGTTATCTTCTTGAAGAAACAGAAATTGAAGATGACAAACAAGATGAGTAATAAAAAACAGACGATTCGTCTGTTTTTTATTTTATATGTTGACTTTAATAAAATTTTGATTTAATATTTATAATACTTGAGCATTGTATTAAAATCTTATTTTTGATTGAGAGGGATAAAAGATGAGAAAAAAATCAAAAGAAAACCAAATTAATAAAAAATCAAATAGGACGATTTTTTATTATTTAAAAGATCAAAAATTAGGAATTTTTTTATATATTTTGTTTACTACTTTAAATATTGCTTGTTCAACCTTTTTAACAATAATTTTTGCAAATGCGCTTGATAAATTAACGCAGGCTATAAACAATAATGCGTTGTTTAAAGAAGCACTAATTATGTTTTTATTTGCGACTTGTTTATCTTTGTTAAATATTATAATAAAAGTTATGATAAATATTATTTATAACAAATTTTCTACAAAAATTGTTAATAAAATTAATAATGATTTGGCATATCAGGCTTTTAAACTCAGTTCGCAAGCATATTCAAATAACAATACAGGGACATTTGTTCAAAGAATTGTAAGTGATCCACAGGTTTTAATAAATAGACTTGTAGGTATCGTTGATTATATTTCTGGTATTATTTCAACTGTTGTAATATTAATCTATGTAATTGTTATTAATTATATTATTGGTTTGATAGGTGTTGCTATTATTGGAATTTGTTTTGTCGTAGAAAGATATAGGTTAAAAAAACGTAAAAAAGATATGAAAATTATGACAAAAAATAGAGATAAAATAAATTCTTTAACTACTGAAATTGTAAAAAGTGAAAAAGATATCAAGTCTTTAGGTCTTGAAGAACAATTAAAAAGCATATCCGAGAAAAATTACAACGACTTTAATAAATCGGTTTATGATCTATCAATGCATTCTTCTTTGCTTCAAGGTGGCAGAAATATTATACTGGAAATTGCAAGTATAATAATTCTTACGCTCGGTGTTGTTATGGTTGATAAAGGACTTCTTACTTTTGCGTCATTTATGATTATATATTCAAATAAAAATGTTTTACATCAACTTGTATTATATAGTGCAAATATTTTTGAAATTGTCGCTGATACAAAATTTTATAGTAAACGAATATTTGAATTATATGATGAAAATAAATTTAAAATTGAAAAATTTGGCAATGTAAAACTTGAAAAAGTTGTAGGTAAAATTGAATTTAGAAATGTATCTTATGGATATGTTGATGAAAGAAATAAAGAAAATAATGATTTAAACAAGAAAAATGTAAATATTAAAAATGAAAATGAAGACGAAATTATAAAATCTAGAAATGAAGTCTTTAATAACTTATCTTTTAAAATAGCACCTAACTCAACAGTTGCTTTTGTAGGTAAATCAGGAAGTGGAAAATCAACCATCTTAAATTTAATGTCAAAGATGTATGAAGTTGATGATGGCGAGATTTTAATAGATGATGTTAATATCAATGACCTTGATAAAGAAACTCTACGTAATTCAATATCACTAGTTAATCAGTTCCCGTATATTTTTGATATGAGTATTAAGGATAATTTGTTAATGGCTAAAAATAATGCAACAGAAGAGGAAATTTTGCAGGCA
>USSZ01000006.1 GCA_900557645.1 uncultured Eubacteriales bacterium | reverse complement strand
TCTCTATCTTTAAACTCAAATTTTTCTTCTTTACTAGCATCAATTAGTGATCTTGTTACTATTTCTGCTAAATTATCTCCTTCTTTTATTACTCCTGTTCTTATGCCTCTAACTACTGTTCCTATTTTTTTCATGTTAACCTCCTAGTTAAATTATATCATATGCATTAAAAATATATAAAATACAATGCATATTTCTAATGTAAAGTGTTAAAGAACTCATTATTTTCTTTTTCACTTGATAAAGTGGTATATTCACCATGCCCTGGATATATTATTATAGAATCGTCATAATGTTTAATTTTATTAATACTTTCTATCATATCTTTTGTATTTCCACCTAAATCAGTTCTTCCAATACTATTTTTAAATATAAAATCTCCTGTAAACATTATTTTTTCTTCTTTAAAATAATATGTAACTGAATCATTTGTGTGGCCTTTTGTATATATTACTTCTATATCAAAAGGACCTATTGTAATTTTTCCTTCTTTTAAATTTTTATATTCATATACCTTTATATTGTAGTAATTTTTTGCTTCTTTTAATGCTCCTACATGATCATAATGTGAATGAGTAATTAATATTCCTATTACCTCTTTGTCAATATTTTCTTTTATCTTATTAAATTCGCTTCCTGGATCAATTATTAAACACTTATTATTTTTTTCTACAATATAACAATTTTCCTCTAATTCTCCCACTTGTACTATTTTAATTCTCATATTTCTCCTTATATAATTAAATAAAATGTATTTACTAGTTAGCAAATACATTTTTTATTTTATTATTCTTCTTTTTTTGTAACTTTAGTTTTACCTAATTTAGAATTAATTTCTGTAGTATTTTTGCATATTGTTAGTAATATTAAAGACATTTCATATACTATTCTTAATATTATGTTTCCTAATACTAACATAAGAATAAATAATAAGAAACTAGTTCCAATTAACCCAAAAGATTGTAATGTAATATAAATCGCAAGAATTAAATAAGTTACTTTCAATATAGATTCTAACCACATTTTTTTAAATGATAGAAACTCATATAGATATCCTACAAATCCTTTGTATTTGTCTTCATTACTCTTATTTAGAAATACAAAATATACTACTAATCCTCCTACTATAGCCAATGTAGCAGCTATTACTCCCCATACACCAATTCCAGCAGTATTTGTTGGCGTGTATAAATCGTAATCATATGTCATTATTCTTCACTCCTTTTCATAATAAATTTTAACATTAAAATTGTTCTTGTGCAATACTTCTACAAAATATATATATGTTATTTTTTTGTATTTTAGAATAGAGTTTAGTAAATACGTTTAACAGAATTACTTTTTGTATTTAATGTTTTTATTTTTTCCTGTAATACATGCTTTAAGATCATTTATGCTATCAAAATTTCCTATTGATACCATTTTATCTGCTTTTAATACTATTTTACCTTCTTTTGTTTTAGGTTTTGAATAAGAAAAATTTCCTATTTTATTTATGTTTGTAGTTTCAATTATATAATCTATATATTTTTTATCTATATTTTTTATCATCTCAAAGTTTTTAAGTTCTAATACATTTTCGTTATAATTTTGAAATATTCTTACTGGGAATGGATACATATGGTGAATGATTCCATCTATTAAATCATAACTGTATTGAAAATTATCAAATATTTCTTTGTACCATATTAATGAATTGATTACGCTTTCTAATGGATGTCTAAATCCATGTTTATTTGATATTTTTTTGGCTTTTTCTTTTATATTGTTTTGCCATGGTTTGGAATATAAATCATGCATCATTGCTATATATAGTGCTAATTGAAGATTTACTTTTTCTTGATTCATTTTACATAATGAATACGTTACTACAGTTACTTGTAGTATGTGATATCCTAAAGTAATTTTTCCATGATGCATAAATTTACAAGTCATTCTATTTTGAAATTCTTTATGACTAAATATTTTATTTATAATACCAAAAAGCTCATTTTTTTCATAACTAGTTAAATTATATTTATCCATTATTTTATTTAATTTTTTCTTATTTGAGGAGTATTATGAAAATTTTATTTTTAGGAAGTTCGAGTTTTTCTAAAATAGTTTTAGAGAGAATGTTGGAAGAAAAGTTAAATGTTGTTGGTGTTATTACTCAACCAGACAAGCCTTCTGGGAGAGGTCATAAATTAAAGCCAACCGAAGTTAAAACTTTTGCATTTGATAAAGGTATCAAGGTTTATACATTTGACAAGATTAAAAATCATATTGATGAGATTTCAAAAATTGATTATGATTTGGCAGTGGTTGCTTCATTTGGTCAAATTTTACCACAAACTTTTTTAGATTTAAGATTGACCATCAATGTTCACCCATCTCTTCTTCCTAAATATAGAGGGGCGACCCCTATTCAGTCATCAATTTTAAATGGAGATAAAATTACTGGTGTAACCATTATGAAAGTGGCAAAAGAAGTGGATAGTGGCGATATAATTTTGCAAAAAGATTTTGAAACAAATGGAGAGTATTATTTAGAACTTGAGAAAAAACTAGCAAGTCTTGGTGGTGATATGGTTTGTGAAGTTGTCAAACAAATAGAAAACAATACGATTAGATTTACTCCACAAAATCATGATAAAGCAACATTTGTTACCAAACTTTCAAAAGAAGATGGTAAACTAGATTTTTCTTGCTCGACTGAAGATATTATTAACAAAGTTAGGGCATTAAGTGAAGAAATTGGTTGTTTTATCTATCTTGAAGATAAGATTATAAAAGTTGGCAAAGTCAGCAAGGCTTTAAATTTTGCAAATGCGAAAGAATGTGAAATCTTGAATTACAAAAAATCTTTTATTGTTGGAACAAAAGATGGGGCAGTTGAAATATTGTCTTGTCAAGCACCTTCTGGAAAGATGGTGAGTGGAAGAGATTATATTAATGGACACAATGATATTTTAGGGAAAAAGGTTTTATAATGTTAAGTGATTTTAGTTTTGATGAAATGGTCTTATTTGCAAAAAAAATAGGTTTACCTGCTTTTAGAGGTGAACAAATTTTTGATGCAATTTATAGTGGCAAGACACTTGAAGAAGTTTCCAATCTTCCCAAAGCGTTAAAAGATATAATAGAAGATCAATATCCTAAATATAAGATTGCTCAAAAATTTACCAGCAAAGATGGAACTCAAAAATTTTTAATTGAATTTTTTGATGGCAATATTGTTGAATGTGTTTTAATGAAATATAAATATGGTTTTACTGTTTGTTTGTCAACGCAAGTTGGTTGTAGAATGGGGTGTAAGTTTTGTGCTTCAACCTTAAATGGACTTGCAAGGAATTTAAGTGCAGGTGAGATTTTAGGACAAGCACTTTTAATTAATCGAGAACTTGGAGGAAGTCGTAAGGAGAGAAAAATTACCAATATTGTTTTGATGGGAAGTGGAGAGCCTCTTGATAATTATGACAATGTTTTAAAGTTTATTTCACTTATTACGTCTGCAAAAGGGCTGAATATTAGTGAAAGAAATATTTCGCTATCAACATGTGGACTGGTTGATAAAATATATAAACTTGCAAATGAAAATTTGAATATAACCTTGACTATATCTTTACACGCAACGACAGATGAAAGACGTGCAGAAATCATGCCTATTGCAAATAAGTATAAAATTGAAGAAATTTTAAACGCTTGTAAAGATTATTATTTTAAGACTGGCAGAAAAATTTATTTTGAATATACCCTTATCAAAGGAGTCAACGATAGGGACGAAGATATTGAAAACCTTTCTAAATTATTAAAGGGATTTTTATGTCATGTTAATGTTATTCCATTAAATAAAGTAAAAGAACGTTCTCTTGAGGGGTCTTCAAGGTTATTTGCTTATCAATTTGTTGAAAAACTAAAGGCAAAAAATATTTCTGCGACAGTCCGTAGAACAATGGGAGAAGATATTGGTGGTGCATGTGGACAACTTAGAAATAAAATTTTAAAACAAACAAATTAAATTTGTTTTATATTTTCATTTATAAAATTAACAAATGTTTTACAATTTAGGTATAAATGAAATTTCAAAATAAATATGTTTTGAGGAGAAATATGAAAGGTCTTGTAATTAAAAAAAATGCAAATCTTTTTACAATAGAACATGATGAAAAACTTGTAAATCTTATGCCAAGTGGCAAAACTAGAGCAAGTGGTATTTTTGTTGGTGATATTGTTGAATTTGATGATGCTATTACAAAAGTTTATGAAAGAAAGAATATATTAATCAGACCCCCAATCGCTAATTTAGATAAAATGTTTATTGTAATTTCATCAATACCAAAACCAGATTTTATTCTAATAGATAAAATAATAATTTATTGTCATCTTAATGAAATAGAACCCATTATTGTAATTAATAAAGTCGACATCGTAAATGAAGATTTTATCAAATCCGTTAAAGAAGATTATAAATGTTATAAGATTTTATGTGCAAGTGCAAAAAATAATGAATTATCTTCGTTAGAAAATGAAATTGAAGGTATATGTGCTTTTGCTGGACAAAGTGCTGTAGGAAAGTCTTCATTAATAAATTCACTTTTTAAAAGCAAGCAGGCTGATGTTGGAAATTTGTCAAAAAAAATTGAAAGAGGTAAACAAACTACGAGGATTGTTAGTTTATATAAATTTAAAAAAGGTTACATTGCAGATACTGCAGGCTTTTCAATGCTTGATTTAAGTATGGTAAGCAATATTAATGAAAGGGAATTATCTTCATATTATCCTGATTTTCTAGAGGGAAGAGCATTATGTAAATATCGTTCTTGCCTTCATGAATTTGGAGAGTGTGGAGTTATAAGTTTAGTAAAAAGTGGTCAAATATCAAAAAGAAGATATTCAAATTATTTAAAAATTTTAGAAGAGTTAAAAAAATAAATTTTATTTTTTATCTAGATATCTTTATTTTATGGTAAGTTTATGATAAAATTAAAAGGGAGTAAAAATGAAAAAACAGGTTTATATTTCAGTTTCTACTGATCCTATTGAAGAATATCAGTTGATTTGTGAATATGCGAAAGAAATGCAAGGTAATGCAGACTTTTTGCATTGCGACATTATGGATGGTAAATTCGTCCCTAAAAAAACTTATGATGCACAACTTGTCCAAAATATTAATCAAAATAGTTTAATAATGCTTGATGTTCATCTCATGTGTGATGAGCCTTTGAGAATAATTGATGATTATATAAAGGCTGGTGCTAATATTATTACAGTTCATTATGAAGCATTTAAAAATAAAAATGATTTGATGCTTGCGTTAAAGAAAATAAAAGATGGTCATGCTTTAGCAGGTCTCTCTATTAAACCAGAGACCTCTGTTAGTGATATAAAAGTTTATATTCATGATTTTGATGTTATATTAGTTATGAGTGTTGAACCAGGTGCTAGTGGACAAAAATTTATGCCAGAAGCACTAGATAAAATAAAAGAACTTAATCGTATTCGTGAAAATAATAATTATAATTTTAAGATTGAAGTTGATGGTGGCGTAAATTCAAATAACGCCAAAGATATAATATCTGCAGGTGCAGATATGCTTGTCAGTGGAAGTTTTGTTTATAAATCTCATAATAAAAAACAAGCGATAGAAAATTTAAAATACTAAAGGAGAATGCAATGAAAAATAATAATCCATGGTTTTTAGTTTCTGGAATTTTATCAATTTTATCATGTTGTGCTTACGGAATTGTTTTGATTATAGCAATTGTAGCAACTGTCAATATGGAATATATAATTCAAGATATGACTACTGCTCAAGAAATTGAAAATTTTAAGGTGGTAATGACATTTTTGCTTGTTTATAGTATTTGTGTAATAGGAATATCGATTTTTAATTCTGTAGTTTATTTTAAATTTCAAAATATAGGTTATGAGAAATTAAGGAATAATATGGGTTTACCTATTGTTGCTATAGTTTTTTCTTTTATTTCAGGGAATATACTTGCTGGTGTTTTTGGTATTGTCGGTCTTTGTGTAAAACCTAATAATACAGTTCGGGAAGAAAATGTTCAAAATGATATTAATAAAATAAATACAAATTTTCAAGATACAAATAAACAAGATGCTGAATTTGAAAATTTAGATAAAGAACTTAGTAAATTGAGTTCATTAAAAAGTAAAGGATTGATTACAGAAGAACAATATAGTAATTTAAGGTCAAATTTAATAAATAAATATTTAAAAAAATAGCAAAGATATAATATAATTCATAGTTGACATAAAACATTTTAATTTGAAATGAATCTCCAAAGGAGGACAACTCTAGGGGATTCATTTTTATATCTTTGTTTTTGAATTCTTATTAAAAACATATATTGTTTCAATTTTATAAAATTAAAGTATTACAACATTCCCACAAAGGACATCATAATATGAAAATGTTTGAAGTTGACTATTTTGGTCTTTGATAATAACAGTAAAAACGCTAGGATAAACATCTTGAATAACGGCATTTATTGTATCAATTTTTTTTCGTCCACGATTTACATTCATTTCAACTTCTTCTCCTTTTAATGCTAATATTCTATTTTTTATTTGTTCTATATTAAGCCCAACTTTTCTCATTTTTAATATCTCCTTTTCAATAATAGTTTTCACCTTATTGTAATTTTAGACAAATTTAAAAATTTTTAAACATAATTGTCATAAATGTTATTTTCTCGCGTAATTATATCTTGTAAATGTTTGGATTTGGAGGGTATAATGGCATTTGAAGAAAATAATTTTTATGTGGCTAAAAAATATGGACTTGCAAAAAGTGATTTTACGGTTGAGTGCAATGTTTCAGCAGGAGCAAATGTATTGAAAGTGCTTTCACTTTCTATAGATGGATGTGTTCAAAGTTTGGAAACTCTTAACGGAGTTTTAAATTATTCAGCAGTTGTAGATACAAAAATTGTATTTTTGACTGATGATGGCCAAATAAATACTGTTTGCTACGCATGTCCATTTTCTTCTAAATTTGAGAGTGAAGAAATAACCACAGGGGCATCAGCATGTATAGATTTAAAGGTCATGGACTATAACATTGACAGTATAAATGGAGATAACATCAAAATTTCTGTAATGTTGCAACAATCAGGTTTTGTTGTTTGCAATAAAGAAATTAAAACAATTAGAAATGATGATGATAATGTTTGTTGTAAGGAAGATGAAATTTCTATTATTAGATATATAGGAAGTGCTTCAGAAAACATTGAAGTGGCAAGTGAAATTAATTTTAGAGATAAAGTAAAAAAACTTATTCTTACAGAGAGCAAAACACTTGTAAAGAGTGTTGAGGCTGGTGTCAATTTTGTTACTATAAGTGGAGATGTTGTATCAAGAGTTCTATATCTAAATGATAATGATAAATTTGAAAATGGTTATGTGTATGATAGTTTTAAACAGGAAGTTGAACTTGATGGTGTAACAAGAGAAAGCCTTGTTGAAGGGAATGCTTATGTTGCTCAAAATTCTGTAACAACTGAAATTGTTGAAGATGAAAAAGGCTCTCGTATTGTTGTTAAAGTTCCAATTTCTATAAATGTTAGGGCATTTCAAGATGAAAAACTTTCCGTTATTAAAGATTTATATAGCATAAAAAATGAAATAAATGTAACTACCGAATCTTTTGAAATGAGTAATATTTGTCCTATGGAACATGTAGAAGGTAAAATTGAAGGTAATTTAACTTTAGAAGATGACAAACCAAGAGTTGATAAGATTTTATTTAATGGTGGCAACAATGTCTGTGTTACAAATAGTTATATTAAAGATGGAGAAATTTTTGTTGAAGGAATTGCAAAAACAACAGTTGTTTATTTGAATGATGAAGATAATTCATTATATAGTGCTCAAATAGATGTTCCTTTTGTTATTTCTGATAAAGCAGACTATCAAGAAGGTGGAATCATGGTTGTTGATGCTATTGTTTGCGATGTTGATGTTGCTGTTAAAAAAGGAAGAGATTTATTTTATGATGCAAAAGTAAAGGCTTGTGTTTGCTATTGTGTTGATCAAAGTTCGGCAGTAATAACAGAAGCAGTAAATGGAGAAAATTATCCTGAAAAAGATTATGCTATGGAAGTTGTCTTTGCAAGTGCAAATGAAGAATTATGGGAAATTGCTAAAAAGACAAGAGTAAAAGGAGAACAAATCTTGACTCAAAATCCTGAAATATTATTCCCTCTTGCCGAAGACACATCATTAATATTATTTTATCAAAAGGTAAATTAAAAGTTTTTCTGTCAAAATAGGTCAAAATGACCTATTTTTTTATTATTTTTAAAGTATTTATAAAATAACTTTAGTCAATTATTTTCACATAGGAGTTAAGTAAATGAAATATTTGATTGGTATAGGTAGTGCTTTAGTAATTGTTTTAATTTTTTTATTTTGTCCGTTGCAAACTAGCACAGAAGTTGAGTATTTAAGAATACATATAAGAGCAAACTCAAATTCAGTTGAAGACCAAAATGTTAAATATAAAGTGAAAGATCAAGTTGTTGAAGCATTAATTCCACTATTGAGTGAAATTAGGACTTTTGATGATGCTGTCCTTGCTGTTCAAGATAATTTTGGAATGATTGAAAATGTGGCAAATTCTGTTCTTGAAGAAGAGGGATTTGATTATAAAAGCAAAGCAAAATTAAAGAATGAATATTTCCCTACTAGAGTATATGAAAACATTACTCTTGAGGAAGGTTATTATGATGCTTTAATTTTAGAACTTGGAAGTGGAACTGGAGATAATTGGTGGTGTATAGTTTTTCCTGCATTTTGCTTTACAAAAACGCAAAATTCTGACAATATTGTATATATTTCGCTAATTTGGGAGATAATTAAAAGTGTATTCTAGGAGGAAAAATGAAAAAGAAATTATTTTTGTTCATTTCACTTTTATTTGTCTGCTGTTTTACAATAACGGGACTTGGTCTTACATATAAAAGTGGCAATAAAATTGACAATGATATTGTTTCTACTGAGGCTGCAACGACTACAGCAGAAAATAGAACAATTCAAACTAAACTTAAAAGATGGGGATATTATAAAGGAGCAGTAGATGGTATTTATGGCTCTCAAACAAGAGAAGCAGTGAAATATTTTCAAAGAAAAAATGGACTTTCTGTTGATGGGATTGTTGGACCTAAAACTGCTGCAGCACTAGGCATGACACTTTCGGGCTCACAATCTTCACAATCTTCAGGAGATCTTGACTTGCTTGCAAAAATTGTCTATGCAGAAGCAAGAGGAGAACCTTACTCTGGGCAAGTTGCTATTGCTGCTGTTGTATTAAACAGAGTTGAAAGTCCATCTTTCCCTAATACTATTGCAGGCGTTATTTATCAGCCTTATGCATTTACAGCAGTTGATGATGGGCAAATTAATCTAAAACCTAACAGCACTGCTTATAAAGCCGCTCAAGATGCTTTGAATGGTTGGGATCCTACTTATGGATGTTTATATTATTATAATCCAGCGACTGCTACAAGTTCATGGATTTGGTCAAGACAAACTGTTGTTACTATTGGCAACCATGTCTTTGCAATATAGGGGGTGCATAAATGAGTGATATTTTAGATATTAAAAAGAAAGAGATTGACGAAAGAGAAAATATTTATAAAGGTGAAAAAATCAATAGAAAAAATGAAGAAATAAAAAAGAAAAATGGTTTAATTATAGGTTTATCAATTGCCACTGCAGTTCTTGCTGCTTCAACTGTTGGATTTGGAATTGGTTTTGGTATTTCACAAAATAATGCCATGCAATATAAAAATAATTTGGAAAGTGTCTATAACAGCAATTTTTATAGTATGCTTGATAGTGTAAATAATCTTGAGAATAAAATTTCAAAAACATTATCTTCGAGTTCTTCTAATTATCAAAGAAAGATTTTGCTTGAAGCATCTAAAAATGCAAGCGAAGCAGAGATTGCTGTTTCATCACTTCCTTTAAGTCAAAGTGATATTAATGATACAATTAAACTTGTAAATCAAATCTCTGGTTATACGTCTACACTGGCAGAAAATTTAGCAAAAGGTCAATCATTAACATCTCAAGAGTTAAACACATTAAATGAAATTGATCAAAGTTTATTACAATTAAAAAAGCAATTAAATGATTTTGCTAGGAAATTAAATCAAGGTGTTTCAATATTTGATTCAAGTTTTAATATAGATAATAATTCAAACGAATTTACAAAGATGTTGTCATTATCTAATAATGATAATGTTGAATATCCGACAATGATTTATGATGGACCTTTTTCAGATTCAGTTGTAAATAGTTCTATTAAAGGTCTAAAAGGAAATAAAATTTCAAAAACTGAAGCAATGAAAAATGTTGAAAAGTGTTTAAAAAATACAACTGATATTACTTTTGAGAGTGAAACTAAAGGAAAATTTGAAACATATAATTTCAGAGTTAAAAATGCACATGATGAAATGCTTTATGTTCAAGTAACAATGATTGAAGGTCATATTTTGACAATTAGTGGTGCAGGTGCAGATGGAGAAAATAGTGTAGATGAAAACGGGGCAAAGTCTATCGCTCTCGATTTTACTAAAAATAATGGCATTGAAAATGGGGAGGTTGTTTGGAGTGATAGGATAGGAAGTGATATTTATATGAATATTGCTCCAGTTCAAAATGATATTGTGCTTTATCCTGATCTTGTAAAAGTGAAAATAGATATGACAAGTGGGACTGTAGTGGGGTATGATGCCACAGCATATTTTACAAACCATATTGAAAGAACATTAAGTAAGGGGAATTTAAGTTTAACAACAGGCGAGAATAAAGTTTCTAATGATTATAAAATAAATAAAACAAGATATGTTTTAACTCCACTTGATTATAACAGAGAAGTTGTTTGTGTTGAAGTAGAAGCAACAAAAGATGAAAATACTTATTATTTTTACTATAATGTTCAAGATGGAAGTCTGGAAAATATTTTAAAAGTAATAAAAACAGATAATGGCAATTTGTTGATGTAATAATTAAATAAAGAATAGTGTATTTTTCACTATTCTTTTTTATTATACATTTTATAAAATTGAAAGTTATAAATTTAGATTTTATACAAGAAATGCATGTTCAAAATCATCTTTTTTATTTAATTTTACTTTTAAAAGCATATCAAGTTCTTCTTGTGAACAATTTTGTTTTAATATATTATTGCAGGCTTGAATCAAATCTTTTGCTTTTTCAAAAGAATCAATATGTTGTTCTTCAAAATCATAGTAAAAAACATTGTCTACTAAATCTAAAGTCCATAAATCCATGATATCATTTAGTTCATTTTCACATTCCTCTTTGTTAAGCCAAATACATTCATGTTTCCCAAATGTTAAAATGGGGACAGTGTTTATTATTTCTTTTTCTTTATTTGTTTTTTCCTCATAAATATAAATTGAAGAATTTTTATATTGAATAGATTTAAAAATTGAACTGTTGGGTTTATATTTTAATTTAAAAGCAATACGTAATCCAACAGTATATCTTGAGTGATTTGTGTAATTAAATTCTCTAATTTCATCTCCTGAACAAATTAATAATTCATGAGATTTTTTAGATGATGAACGTAATATAAACCAGCCATTTATTTGTTTGTTTTGTGGGTCTACATTAAACCAATTTTTGTTTTTTGATAGTTTTGGTTTCATAAATGCTGGAAATTTGTATTTATATTTTTGATATTCTTCTTTACTTGGAATAAAAGCATCTAACAATAATGTTTTCATATTTTCCTCCTTAAAATAAAAAGATATTTTGATTATATCTTCTTAATTTAAGTTTAATCATTAGCAAGTAATCAAGTCAATATTTGTGAATTTAAAAAGTCAACAAGTTGTAGATAATAAAAAACTTGTTATCATTTATAGATAAGAATTTATTTTTAACTTATTTTTCGTCGAGAGAAGTAAATTATATTCGTATAAATTAAAATGCTTCGTTTTAATAATAATTGATAAAAAAAACAACTATTTAATAATAGTTGTTTTTTGATTTTTTATTCTGCACTTTCTGTAGAAGATTTTTCTGCCAATGCTTTTTCATAAGCAGCCAAAACTACGTTTTTAATATCTTCACGAGTTTCAGTTCTGATTGGGTGAGCAATATCTTTATGTTCTCCATCTCCAGTTTTTTTGCTTGGCATTGAGATGAACAATCCATCTTTTCCTTCAATAACTTTGATATCGTGAACAACGAAGCATTCATCAATAGTAATTGAAGCGATAGCCTTTAATTTTGGTTCATCTTTAAGTCTTAATCTTACGTCTGTAATTTTCACGAGTATATACCTTCCTTTTAATTTATTATAGCCATATTTGACTTTAAGATTATTCTACTATTTTTTTTTATAAAAGACAAATAAATTTAATGATTTTTTATTATTTTTACAACTTATTTATAAAAATATCATAAAAAAAGATATGGTATATATCTATAATGGCACAAAAATCTATTATAAATTTTATAATAAGGTTTCATTAAAACCAGTTTTATTGTTACATGGGTGGGGGAGTTCTGGAGAAGTTTTTAAAGATTTGATAGCAAAGTTTCCTGAAAAATCTTTTTTGACAGTTGATTTTCCTCCCTTTGGAAAAAGTGATAAATATCCTAAAAATTGGAATGTTTTCACATATGTAGGTATGCTCATGTCATTACTTGATTATTTGTACATAGATAAATGTGATGTTGTTGGACATTCTTTTGGTGGAAGAATTGCAATAATTTTATCTGCTGTTAAGTGTTCACTTGTGCAATCATGCATACTTGTTGATAGTGCTGGAATGAAGCCTAAACATAATTTAAGTTATTATTATAAAATTTATAATTATAAATTACGTAAAAAATTAGGTAAAAGTGTTTTAAATATGGGGTCTTCAGATTATTTGTCCCTTTCCCCTGAAATGAAGAAAACATTTAATAGTATTGTCAATACGAATTTAGAAGAATATTGTCAAAGAATGCCTGTAAAAACATTAATCGTTTGGGGTGAAAAAGACAAAGAAACGCCCATTTATATGGCAAAGCGTTTAAATAAAAAAATAAGGAATTCAAGAATTTATATTATTAAAGGTGCTGGACATTTTTGTTTTTTAGATTGTCCATTTGAATTTTATAAAGTTGTTCGTGATTTTTGGGAGGAAATATGGTATATGTGAGCACATGTATATGTGTTATATTGTTTTTAATTTGGAGTGGTATTTTTATAAAAACTTATCAACTTTTTGCTTATAATATAAAAAATTTCTTAATATCGGTTTTTGAGTTTCATCTTGCAAATGGTGATAAAAGCAAGTTTGTTTTTACAAAAAGAATGTGCAGATTTTTATTTTTGTATGCAATAATATCCTTTGCAATTTTTTTTGTGATAAATTATTTCACTAAAAGTATTCCTTTAATTATCATAAATTATATTCTAATATTTATTTTATCCCCTGCCATTATTGTTGCTGTTCATTATATTATTAGTCCATTAGAAATCTTGATTAAAAAATTTTATATATCAAAAGCAACGAAGAAACTTGAAAAATTAAATATTATAAAAATAGGTATAACTGGAAGTTATGGAAAAACATCAACAAAAAATATTCTTGCCACAATTCTTGAAAAAGAATATAAAGTTTGTGTATCTCCTCAGAATTATAATACAGAAATGGGACTTACTAAAACAATTCTTGAAAATTTAGATGACCATGATGTTATAATTGCTGAAATGGGAGCAAGGCATATTGGAGATATAAAGTCATTAACAAAAATAATTAAACCTCAATATGGTATATTGACAACGATTGGAAATCAACATCTTGAAACATTTAAAACACTAGAAAATATTGAAAACACAAAGAATGAACTTCCATTAAGTATTCCTGAAAATGGCATTATGGTTTTTAATGGAGACAGCCCATCAGGTATTAAACTTTATAAAAATTATAAAGGGAACAAATACTTGTCTTGTTGTGAAGATGGTTATAGTTATGCAAAAAACATTATTACTGATGACAGTGGAAGTCGATTTGATATGATACTTGATAAAGATATTCTTCATATAGAAACAAAATTGCTTGGGAAATGCAATATCAACAATATAGTAACTGCATCAACACTCGCTCATCTTTTAGGTATAAGCAATAATGATATAGTTTCTGCTGTTAAAAGTTTATTACCTTCACCCCATAGGCTAGAACTAATTAAAAATAATTACTTTACAATTATAGATGACTCTTATAATTCAAATATTATTGGTGCGAAAGAAGCACTTGAAACATTAAGTAAATTTCAAGGAAGTAAAATTGTCGTAACCCCTGGTCTTGTTGAAATGGGAGAAGAACAATCTGATGCTAATTTTAAACTTGGGACGATGATTGCTGATGTTGCTGATTATATTATTATTATGAATGAAACAAATAAAAACTATATTCTATCAGGTGCGATTTCTCATAATTTTGATAGAGAGAAAATATATTTTTGTTCATCTCGAAAAAGACAAAAGGAGTTATTACAGTTATTAACAAATAAAGGCTGTGTTGTATTATTTGAAAATGATTTGCCAGATAATTATAAATAAAATTCTTACCGAAAAATCTCTTAAATTTTTATTTACTTAATTAAAATTATTGAAAAATGACAAAAATATTAAAATTTTTGATGAAAATTGAGCGTTATTTTTGATTTTTCAATAAAACGACCACCAATATTACGAATGTGAAGATTGAAGATTTTAAAAAAATAAAGGAGTGTTTATGAAAAATATTGCTGTATTTTATGGAGGAAAAAGTGTTGAGCACGATATATCAGTAATAACGGGTTTGCAAGCCATGAAAAATTTAAGTAAGACGTATAATGTTATACCTATTTATATTAAATCAGATGGAACTTTTATGACTGGAAAAAATTTGATTGAATCGCAAACATATTTAGATTTTGATAACAAAGTATTAAAATCCCGTAATATATCGTTTGTTTTAGGTAAACCCCAAATCATGGTTTTAAAAAATGATAAAGTCAAAAAAATAATTGACATTGATTGTGCACTGCTCTGCAATCATGGGCATGGAGGTGAAGACGGCTCTCTTCAAGGATTATGTGAATTATGTAATATGCCGTATACTTCATGTTCAGTTGCGTCAAGTGTTTTGTGTATGGATAAATGTTTGACAAAACTTGTTCTTAAAAGCGAAAAAATTCCAACTCCTATATATGAATATTTTGACATAAGTGAATATAAGACACAAAAAATAGAAATATTAAAATCAATAAAAGATAATATTGGGTTTCCTTGTATTATAAAACCAGCAACTCTTGGAAGCAGTGTAGGTATTAACATATGTGAAGATGAAAGTTCTATTGAAAAGTTTGTTCAGCAGGCTTTTGTATATGATAATAAAGTTTTGGTTGAAAAATATATAGAAAAGGCCAGAGAATTTTGTTGTGCCGTTTTAAAAATTGATAATAAGATGTTTGCAAGCAATATCCAAGAAATAAAGAAAGGGAAAATTTATACATTTCAAGATAAATATATTTATCAAAAGGAAAGAGAACAAAATGAATTATCAAAATCAATTGAAGAAAAAATAAAGAAATTTGCTAAATTATCATATAAAAGTTTGGAATGTGATGGGGTTGCTAGAATAGATTTTCTTTATGATGAAAAACAGAATAAACTGTATGTAAATGAAATAAATAGTATTCCCGGTTCGCTTGCTTTTAATTTATTTTCATCTTCATTTAACGATCTTTTGAATACTTTAATAAATGAGGCCATTTCAAGAAATGAAAGTAAAAAGGAAATTTGCTATCAATTTAGTTCAGAAGCAATAGAAAAGTTTATTTCTATGACTGACCATTTAAAATATAAAATGAATTGAAGATAATTAATAAAATTCGCTAAAAAATCTAATATTTTTTATAAAAAAAGTGTCATTTTTATAAAAAGATACTAATTATAATCAAGTTTAATTTGAAATTATTATTTTTTGTTAATAAATAAATTCAATTTTAAAGTATTTTTACAAATAATCTTTTATGCCGAAAATTATATTTTTTTAATTACTTTTGTAGATGTGGTCTAAATATGATTTTAATTAAATTACAATATATCAAGGAGATGATATAATGCTTTTTTCTGATATAATTCAAGATGTCGAACTTCAAAATTATAATGATAATTTGAATGGTGTAAATATTAAAGATATAAAAATTGATAGCAGAGCAGTAAAACAAGGCGATATGTTTATAGCACTAAAAGGAGAAAATTTTGATGGTAATGATGCCATTAAAGATGTGCTGATAAAAGGTGCTTCAGTGGTTTTGACTGACCAAGGTATCAATGGATCCAATATTGTTAAAGTAAAAGATGCAAGGTCTGCTTATGCTAAAGTATGCAAAAACTTTTTTGGAAAGGCTTGTGATGATTTGAAAATAATTGGCGTTACTGGAACAAACGGAAAGACAACTATTTGTAATACAATAAAGGAATTATTGCAGTTTTCAGGTGCAAAGGTTGGTATAATTGGGACGCTTGGTGCAAGTTTTCAAAATAGTGTTATTGATACGGGTTTTACAACCCCTGATCCCTATTTATTGCATAAAATTTTTGCTGATATGAAAGAGCATGGTGATGAATTTGTTGTCATGGAAGCATCTGCTCATGCACTTGCTCTTAATAAACTTGATGGTATAAAATTTGATATTGGAGTGCTTACAAATATAACTGAAGATCATTTAGATTACTTTAAAACCATGGATAATTATGCTAAAGCAAAATATAAATTGTTTGACAAAGATAGAGTTAAACTTGGTATTGTTTGTGGAGATGATGATTATTGTGAAAAATTGATTTTAAACCCAAAAGTGCCAATGATTTCTTATGGTATTGGTGAAGAAAACGATGTATACGCTTCAAATATAGAAAAATCATTTAACGGCTCTTCATTCAAGTGTGATTTTATGGGTGAAAAAACAAATTTTAAAACCAGTTTAGTGGGAGAGTATAACATAAGAAATGCACTTGCCAGTATTGCTGTTTGTCGTTCCTTAGGTCTTCCTGCAGATTTGATTAAACTTGGCATGAGTTGTATTAGCCCTGTCGAAGGAAGATTTAATGTAATAAAAATGGGAGGTCTAAATATTGTTATTGACTATGCTCATACACCTGATGGTCTTGAAAACGTGCTTGAAACTGCAAAAGATTTAACAAATGGAAAACTTGTGGCAATATTTGGTTGTGGTGGCAATAGGGATAAATTGAAAAGACCTATCATGGGAAAGATAGCAGAGGAGATAGCAGATGAGGTGATTTTAACAAGTGATAATCCTAGATTTGAAGAGCCTATTGATATAATTAAAGAAATATGTGGTGGCATGAAAAGACATAAGGAAATGATTATTGATAATAGAAAAAATGCGATAGAGTATGCATTAGGACATTATAAGAATGGGGAAACTATAGTTATTGCTGGAAAAGGTGCAGAAAAATATCAAGATATTAAAGGTGTTAAATATCCTTATAATGATTTTGATGTAATATACAATTATTATCGTAAACACTTTAAAAAAATTGATAGTGAAAATCAAGCATCAATACATGAAGATGAAAAAGAATAAAATATTTTTAATAATTTTTTTAAAAATGAGATTTGTTTTTAATCTCATTTTTTTTGTGGAAGAGTTTTTAAATGTTGAATAATAATTAAAAATTAATAATTTTTAACAAAAAATTACAAAATTTTTATAAAATTATTGTATTTTTAATTAAAAATGTAATAAATTTAATAATTTACAAAAAATATTAATATATCTATATTGAGGTTATTTATGCTAAAATTTTTCTTGGTATTTCTTTTGGCAATCTTTATGTCAATTCTTTTGGGTTATCCTATTTTGAAGTTATGTAAAAAATTTCATTTATCGCAAACAATTCTTCATTATGTGGACAACCATTCAGGTAAAAGTGGAACTCCTACAATGGGTGGGTGGATTTTTATTCTGTCCACATTATTTTCATGTGCATTCTTTTTAAAGGATGATGCATTTATTGCGATTTTAGTTCTCCTTACTATGCTCGCTTATGGTTTACTTGGATTTTTAGATGATTTTATAAAGATAAAATTTCATAAAAACGAGGGGCTTAAACCATATCAAAAAATTATAGGACAAGTTGGTCTTGCTCTTGTTATTTCACTTTTCACTTATTTTAAAATTGGAAGTGATATAACTTTCTTTGGAATGACCCTTGATTTAGGCATTTTTATTATACCGTTTATAATTATTTTTTATGTTGCTGTAACAAATGCTGTAAATTTGACTGATGGGCTTGATGGGCTTGCAAGTGGAGTAAGTGGAACGTATTTAATATTTTTTGGAGTTATCATTGCAATAACATCACTTGGGGATAATTATGCTGTAATTAGTTTTGCAATGGTTGGTGCTTTGATAGGCTTTATTTTATTCAACTGTTTTCCTGCAAAAATATTTATGGGAGATACAGGTTCGCTTGCACTTGGTGGACTTATTGCATCACTTGCAGTGGTAACAAAGTTAGAACTGATTATGCCAATTATTGGTTTAATGTTTGTTTTGACTGCACTATCAGATATATTACAAGTGGGATATTACAAGAAAACTCACAAAAGAATTTTTAAAATGGCACCACTTCATCATCATTTTGAGAAATGTGGTGTGCATGAAAATCGAATTGTAGCAGTATATATAGTAATAACAATGGTTTGTGGAATTATAACCTTGTTAGGATATTTTGCTGTTACAGGAGTAATATGAAAATAAATTTTAAAGGTAAAAAAGTTTTAGTTTACGGTATGGGCATAAGTGGTCAGGCTGCCTGTCGTCTTCTTCATAATCAAGGGGCATGTGTATCGATTTATGACGATGAAGAAAGATTTGTGAATATTTTTAATTATGAAAAAAATCCTTTATTAAAAAAATATGATGTTATAGTTGTAAGTCCAGGAGTTAAACTTTTAGGTAATCAACTTATAACTCATTTTATAATGAATAGGACATTAATAATAAGTGAACTTGACCTTGGGTTTATGTTTTGCAGGGGAAAGGTTATTGGAATAACAGGGACTAATGGGAAAACGACAGTTACTTCATTGACTGGTGAAATTTTTAAAAAGGCAGGAAAGAAAACTTTTGTTTGTGGAAACATTGGTCTGCCGATATGTTCAATAGCAGAAAAAACAGACAAGAATAGTTTTATAATATGTGAAGTGAGCAATTTTCAATTAGAAGGTAGCAAATATTTTAATGCTGATGAAGTTTGTATTTTAAATTTAGCACCTGACCATATAGATAGGCATGGAACATTTGAAGAATATGTTAGGGTTAAAAGTAAAATTATTTCAAATAAGGGCTCTCAAAAAGTTGTTTTAAATTTTGATGATAATTTAGTCAATTCGCTAAAAAAATCAAAAAAAATAATGTATTTTTCAAAAAAAATCTTAAATAAAGGCGTATTTTTGAAAAATAATGCAATTTATCATAATAAAACAAAAATTATTTCTATAAATGATATACCTTTGTTTGGAGAGAAAAATTTAGAGAATGTAATGGCTGCTACTGCGTTGGCAGTTGGTTATAAAATAAAGCCTACAGTAATAAGAAACGCCATTTTAGGTTTTTCTGCACCTCCACATCGACTTGAATATTTGGGTAATATTAATGGTGCAAGTGTGTTTGATGATTCTAAAGCGACAAATATCTCTGCCACTATATCTGCAATAAATTCACTTGGAGAGCAAGGACTTGTATTGCTACTTGGTGGACAAAATAAAGATTGTCAATTTGATGAAATTTTTAATAAGAATTATAACTTTGAAAGTATTTTATGTTTTGGTCAGGCTGGCGAAGAAATATTTAATTGTGCCACGAAATATGGTTATAGTCCTATGTTGTTTCCAAGCATGAAAGCGGCCAGTTATTTTGCCAAAAATAATGCTTGTCAAGGTCAGAAAATTCTTTTAGCACCAGCATGTGCAAGTTTTGATGAATTTGCTTCTTATTCTGTTCGAGGTGAAGTTTTTAAGGAGATAATGTTTGGAACGTTTGAAAAAATCGAAATGTCGTAGTGATACCATATTGATAATTGCCATAGTTCTTGCACTAGTTTGCTTTGGGTGTTTAATGGTTTATAGTGCAAGTTTTTATAGTGCAAACTATCATTATGGCAACAAATATTTTTTCTTAATAAAACAAATTATCGGGGTAGTCATGGGCATTTGTGCCATGATTTTCTTCATATTTTTTGATTATCACCTTCTTGCAAAATATAAATGGTGGATTGTTGGTATAACATTCGTTTTGCTTGCTTTGGTTTTTATTCCAGGTCTTGGTATGGAAAGTTATGGTGCAAAAAGGTGGGTCTCATTGTTAGGATTTTCTATCCAGCCCTCCGAAATTGCAAAGTTTGCACTTGTAATATTTGTTGCGGCATATATGTCTGAAAATCATGATAAGGTAAAAACTTTAAAAGGATTACTACCTGTTTTAATCGTTGGGGGATTAATGTGTGTTTTAATCATGCTTGAACCAAGCATGAGTGTAACAATGTGTATATGTTTTGTAACACTTTTTATGTTAATAATTGGTGGAATGAGCAAAAAACATACACTTATGTTTTCAATCCCAGCAGGTGCTATGGTGCCTTTTCTAGTAATTTTAGAGCCTTATAGATTAAAGAGATTGCTTGCTTTTATAGATCCTTGGGCATCTCCACAAGGTGAAGGTTTTCAACTTATTCAATCGTTATACTCTTTAGGAGATGGTGGTTGGTTTGGAGTAGGTCTTTTTAATTCTAGACAAAAATATTTATTTTTACCTTTTGCAGAGTCAGATTTTATTTTATCAATTATTGGTGAAGAAATTGGTTTTATTGGCACAACTTTTTTGATGATTGTTATATTATTTTTAGTTTACCGATTGGTTAAAATTGCACTTGGTGCAAAAGATAGATTTGGTGCAATGCTTGTAAGTGGAGTTGCATTTATTATAGCAGTTCAAACCCTTCTTAATATTGCTGTTGTTACAGGTTCTATTCCACCAACAGGACTTCCATTACCATTTATATCAAGTGGTGGGACTTCTGTTATGGTTTTTATGGCAGGCATTGGAATATGTTTAAATGTATTAAGACAAAGCAGTGGGCAAGATGTAAAAGTGGTAAAATTAAAAATGTTAAAAAACAAATTAATCAACACTAAAAAAGAGAACTAGATTTTAGTTCTTTTTTATTAATATATTTAATAAAATGACGTCATTTTCGTTTGGCAAAAATCGGGGGGGGGATAATAGATAGTGAAGATAAAGGGGGATTATTATGTTATTCGATTGATTTTTTAACAATCATGGTTCTTATGAAGTTTTAGCGAAAGTAAGAAAACATTATTTTGAAAAAAAAGAAAAAGAAATAATTTTGTTGATTGATGCAGATGGTAAATATGATGCTGAAAAAATAGCAAAAAGACAATTAAAGGATAGTGGTTATAGTAATATTGATATTATGTCTGTGCGTTTAAAAAAGTATAAATAAATTATAAATGATTAAGTCAAATAATGTTATATATCAATAATTATAATTTATTAACCAAATATCAATTATTTTTATTTGTTATAAAATAATTAAATTTTAGGAGGTGTTTTTGGATAATATTGAAACTTTAGATATTCTTATTGTATTTGTTAAGGGGTATAAGAATAACATAATTGAGTCAATAATTGATGGTAAATTGTATAATATTTATAGTTGTCGGTATTTATTAGGTCAAATTCTCAGACAATTTTATATCCCAAGTGAACGATGGTTTATTTCAAAAAAAACAAAAAATTTATGGGATAAGTTGACGAAAGAAAAAATAGAAAATCATCATTATAATGACAAAATAATTTGTTGTAATGAAGAACCTATAGAAGTTAAAATTTATAAAGGTGCAGAATTGAAGTTTGAAAAAAGAATATTACATAAAGGAGATAAATTTAAGTTTAATTCTATTTTTCATGAAGAACATATCATTCCAGTTTATTCTATAATTAATGAATTATGTAATTTAAATAGTCTAACTTATGCAAATGTAACAAAAGTTTTAGAAAAGATGGCTATGTGTAGAATGTTAAAAGAAGAAGATAAAAAATTGAATTTAAATCATTTTAAATTTAAAAGACCAAATAGTGTTGAAAAAATATTAATCGAAGTTTATTCTAAAGTAGGAATAGAGATTTGTGAAAGTTAAATTAAGTTTAAATGTAAAAAAAATCAATTTTTTTGGTGAAAATTCATATAAAATAATTATGAGTAGTTTTTATGTTGTTGGTGGAAATAAATTAAATGGTGATATTTATATAGATTGTGCTAAAAATTCGCTTCTTCCTATACTCGCTTGTTCTATCATGACTGAAAAGGAAGTTGTTTTAAAAGATGTTCCTCGGTATAGCGATGTTGTTGCAATGTGTAACATAATTGAGTATTTAGGGGGAATTGCAGACTGGCAGGATAATAATCTTATTATAAATTGCAAACATGTTTATAAAAGTGATGTTCCAAATGTTCTTGCTTGTCCTGTGCGTTCTTCTATTTTTACCCTAGGTCCAATTCTCTCAAGATTTAAAAAAGCAAAAGTTAGTTATCCAGGCGGATGTGATATAGGTTTGCGACCTATAGATATACATATTTCAGGGATAAAGACTCTTGGTGGCAAAGTTGTTGAGAAAAATGGTTATATTTATGCTGATGGGGAAAATATTAAAGGCGGGAATGTGATGCTATCATTTCCTAGTGTTGGTGCTACTGAAAATATTATGATGCTTGCTTGTTTAATTGAGGGAGAAACCAAAATAATTAATCCAGCACGTGAACCTGAAATTATTGATCTTCAAAACTTTATTAATTGTTGTGGTGGTTTTGTGCAGGGGGCAGGAACTAATGAAATAATTATAAGGGGAGTTAAGAGATTGCATGGTTGTTGTTATAAAACTATTCCTGACCGTATTGAAACTGGGACATTTATGATTGCTTGTGTTATGTGTGGTGGTAAATTGGTATTAAATAATGCTAATGCTGAACATAACCAAGAACTTATAACAAAACTTAAGAAAACTACTTGCAAAATAAATGTATTAAATGATAAAATAATAACTGAAAGTGAAGGCAAACCTGTTTCATTTGGAGAAATTGAGACTGCTGTTTATCCAGGTTTTCCGACAGATTTACAAGCACAAATGATGGCACTTGCATCTGTTAGTGAGGGTTATTCATTAATACTTGAAAACTTATTTGAGGCACGATTTAAGCATGCAGGTGAACTTTTAAAGATGGGTTGTGATATTAGATTTAAAAATGGTGTTTGTGTTGTTCACGGAAAAGAAAAAATTTATGGTGCTGATGTTGTAAGCACAGACCTTCGAGGAGGTGCAAGTTTGGTTTTGGCTGGGCTTCGTGCAGAAGGGTATACCACTATTGATAATGTTGAATTAATTGATAGGGGATATTATAAATTAGAAGAAAAATTATCAAGTGTTGGGGCTGATATTAAAAGGATTTAGTAGTATTAGTCAGTGATGTCCCAAATTTAACTAGTTAAATTTGGAGGTTTGCTTTAGCAAACGGCACAATAGAATAATTGTGCGACATCACTGATTGAAGGCTAATGCCATTTTTTAATAAAATTAAAAATATAAAGGAATTTTTATATGAAAAAAGTTTGGATAATTGCATTGAGTGTTGTTGTTGGAATAATAGGGCTTTTGGTCTTATTATCTTTTACACTTTTTTCATTGAAAGATGTAACTATAGATTTTAGGACAAGCATAGAAAAAATAAGTTTAACAAAAGAAGAGATTATTGAAAAAGGTGATTTCAGTTATGGAAGTTCTGTGTTTTTCCACGGCAAAAATGACTATATAGAAAATATTGAAGATTCAGATCCATATATCAAAGTAATTAATATTGAAACTGTATTTCCATCTAAATTTGTTATTCATATTGCAGAAAGACAGGAAATTTTTGCTATTGATAATAGTGGCGAGTTTTTAATTTGTGATGATGATTTTAAAGTCTTAAGAAAAGTTGATAGTTTTTCGTCTTCTCAAGATAATCCTATTTTATTGAGTGGCATTCAAATTACAAACGAAGTGATAGAAATAGGAGACTTTTTGAATGTTGAAAATTTTGTAAATATCTATTCTGTATTATATGGTTTTAATTATCCTTTAGGACAACAAAAATCAATAATTGAACAAATCAATTTTATGACAATATACGATGATGTTATAAAACAAAATCAATTGGCTTTTGAAATGAAAATGTTTAACGGGCAGACATATTTGATAAAAAATTGCAATTATGGACTTAAGGCAAAATTAAAATTATTTACTGATGTATATGCTCAAATCTTTACATATATAGGTAAAGAAATAAATGATGGGCATATATTAACAGAAGAAGATTTAAAAACGTGCACAATTGAAATAAAAAATTACTATGATTACACATCTCATGGGGAAGATGATTGCTATTTTGATATAATATTAAAAAATAATAATTAAACAAAAACGACTTTAAATTAATAAAAAAAATTAAAAAAAATATATATTTTTATATTTTTTATACAAAAAAGCATATTTAAAATATGCTTTTTTATTATTAAATTATCAAATTGTAAAATCTATTCATTAAATATATTATTTGTAGAAGTGTCAGTTTCTTCATTATCGCCAAAAAATAAATTTTCACCAATTTCTTCTTTAGGGTGTTTTGCAAGTTCTTCTCTGCATGCTTTCAATAAAGGTTGTTGAAGGTCTGTTAAATTTCCATTGTATTGAAATGCGGCAACTTGATCGTGTCCACCACCACCAAACTCTGAAGCAATTAAACCAACATTAACATTATTTTTGCCTCTCATGCTGATATAGTAAGAATTATCTTCTTGTTTAATTGCAAGCACAGCAATATCAACACCTTTGATTTCTATTCCATGATTTACAATACCCATTGTATCTTCAAATGTTGCATCAGCATTTGCAAGGTCTTGTTTTGTAAGTTTCATGAGTGCTATTCTATCAGAACTTAAAAATCTTAATGAACTTAATGCTTTTTGAAGTAAATAAGCCTTTGATTTTGTATTGTTTTTAAAGAAATGTTCATTCAGTGCTTCGATATTTATTTTTCGCTCCACCATTTCTGTAATTATTTTATGGGTGTATATAGTTACATTTTGAGATAAATTGTTTGTATCTGTAATTATACCTGAATAGATTAAATTACATACCTCATCAGAAATAAAATATTTTTTTATTTTTGCTAATATATAGATGCCTTCACAAGTTGAAGATGTCTTAAGAACCAAGTTGTTTTCGGCAAAATCAGTATTAGTTGAGTGGTGGTCAATATTTATAGTTTTTTTTGAACTAAAGAATAAACTTTCATATTTCCCCATTCTTTCAGGTGTTGAACAGTCGACACTTATTGCAATGTCATATTTTTCACAATTTTGAACATTTGTTTCAATATTTTTAATCATTGCACCATTAATTTCGTTAATTTCCTGTGCATCTACAAAAATATCAATTTGTTTTTCTTGAATTCCTTCTGGTAGATTTTGTTTTATAAGTTTTTTTAATGCAACAGCAGATGCGATAGTATCAGCATCTGGCATTGTATGACAAAAAATTGCAATATTTTTACTTTGTGCTATATCTTCAAGGCATTGTCTTAACGAACGCATTATTCCTCCTTAAGTAAAGCATATATATTATACTAAATATTATATATTATTGTCAAATTTTACAATTCAAATTTTAATATTATAAGTTATTGACAAATTTTTTATTTTGATTTAAACTATATTCGATAGATTAAAAGTTATGTTTTAATTAGTTTGTGAAGGGTGTTTATGAAAAAAGAAAAGTTTGTTTTGGTTTTTGACATTGGTTCTTCAAAACTGCGAGCAATGTTTGCTGGTAGAGGGCTTAATAACACTTTTAATATTAAAGGTTATAAAGAGATTGAGTATGATGGATTTTACGAAGGAAAATTTTTAAAACAAGAAAAATTATCAAATCTTTTTCAACAGATTATCGAAGAATTTGATATTGAACCTAATAAAAAGATTAACAAAGTATACATAGGTGTGCCTGCAGAGTTTTCTTCTGTTCGCAGTAGTGAAGTTTCAATAAATTTTGGTGATAGAAGAAAGATAAAAAAGGCTGATATTGATTCTTTATTTTATATGGCAAGTGAAAAAGCAAAGAGTGCTGATGTTGAAGTAGTTAGTGTAAATCCTATAAATTATTCTCTTGACGATGGGAGATTTACTTTGACTCCTATTGGTGAAAGTGCAAATTCTATTTCTGCAAATTTATCAATAATTTATGCTGACAAAGAATACATAGAACTCTTTAATTCTATTGTTGCTGGTTTGAATTTTGAGAGCGTTGAATATATTTCAGAGCCTCTTGCACAAGTATTATTTGTTATGCCAAAAGAGAAGAGAGAAGATTTATCTCTACTTGTCGATGTCGGAGATTTGACAACTAGCATCGCATTTGCAAAAGGTGAAGGACTTATTGGTCTTACTTCATTTTCAAGAGGTGGGGGATTTATTACAAATGATTTGTCTGAAGCATTTGACCTTTCAATGGGAGAGGCTGACAGACTTAAAAGACAAATTGTTTTATCATTAAAGGGAAAGCAAAACGATTTTTATGAATTGACGCTTGACCTTGGAAAGGTTGAAAAAATTATGCTTAATAGTGCAAACGAAGTTGCAGGTTATAGAATTGATGAACTAGCCCAAGTTATTGCAAAGTGCGTGCAGATGTATTCTAAAGAATATCTTACCTATCTTCCTGTATATTTGTCTGGTGGTGGTATAAGCAAAATTAAAGGTGGACGAGATTATCTTGCAAAATGCCTAGGAAGAAATATAACTTATGGTGTGCCACCGATACCTGGAAAAGATAAACCAGAATATGCTTCTATTTATTCACTTGTAAATTCTGCTTTAAGTTCACAAGAAACTAATTAAGATTAAATTATAAATATTTTCATTTTACAAAAGAAAAATTGTGTTTATATCTTGTAATTTTTTAAAAATGTGCTATAATTGAAAATGTATAAATATACAGAAAAAATGCCAAAATTGCAACATAATACATTTTATAAAAAATTTTTATAGAAATGATTGCAAATTTATTCAAAAAGTATTACAATTAATGTAACAAAATAATCAAGGAGATTTTTATGGAAAACAATTACAATACTTCAGCAACCAAAATCAAAGTTATTGGTGTTGGTGGGGGTGGAAACAACGCTGTTAATCGTATGATTGATGCAGGTGTAAGTTCTGCTGAATTTATCGCTGTTAATACAGATCAACAGGCTTTACTTTTAAGCAAGGCTGAAACAAGACTTCAAATTGGTGAACGTCTTACAGGTGGTCGTGGGGCTGGTGCTAAACCTGAAATAGGACAAAAGGCAGCAGAAGAAAGTAAAACTTCTTTAACTGAAATGTTAAAAGATGCAAACCTTGTATTTATTACAGCAGGTATGGGGGGTGGAACAGGAACAGGTGCTGCACCTGTAATTGCTCAAATTGCTAAAGAACTTGGAATATTAACAATTGCTGTTATCACAAAACCTTTTAGTTTTGAAGGGCCTGTAAGAGCCAAAAATGCTGATGAAGGTCTTGAAAAATTAAGAAAATATGTAGATGCTTTGGTTGTTATTCCAAACGAAAAACTTCTTCAAATTGTTCCTAAAAAGACACCTATAATGGAATCTTTCAGATTTGCAGATGATGTATTAAGACAAGGTGTTCAAGGAATATCTGACCTTATAGTTTTCCCAGGACTTATTAATCTTGACTTTGCTGACGTTACAACAATTATGAAAGATAAAGGTCTTGCTCACATGGGTATTGGTTATGGTGCAGGAGATAATAAAGCGCTAGAGGCTGTTAAACAAGCAGTTGCAAGTCCTCTTCTTGAAACAACTATAGAAGGAGCAACAGGTCTTCTTATTAACATAAAAGGTGGTAATGATCTTACTCAAGATGATATTAGTGAGGCTGCTGCACTTGTTCGTGAAGTTGTTGCACCTGATTGCAATATTATTCTTGGAACAAGTATTGATGAAAATATGCATGATGAAGTTGAAATTACTTTAATTGCTACAGGTTTCCAAAATCCTAATGACAAGAAAAAAGAGGAAGAGAAAAAAGCACAAGAAATGGAAAAAGCACGTTCTATTGGAAATATGGGCCAAGAAAGAAGTCCTTTCTCTGCTAGAAGTATGTTTTCAAATTATGTTCAAAAAGAAAAGGAAGAAGAAATGTCAAGACCAGATGTTTCAATTGAAAGAAATAATCAAAATCTTGGTTCTTCAAGAGTTGAAGTTAAATCTTCAAATGTTCCACCATGGATTGAAAAACTTAGAAAAAATAAAAGATAATTAATTTAAAAAAACAGCATTTTGCTGTTTTTTTTGTTTATATTTTTGATTTTAATAAATATATGATAAAATAAATAACAAAGAATTAAAAGAGAAGTAAATGAGAAAGAAGAAAAGAATTAAACATCCTTTAATTTTATATATGGGGTTAGCCTTAATTCCTTTTATAGGCGGAACTATAATGCTCTTTTTAGATAAATATTTAAACTTGGCAGAATATGTAAATTTGATAGAATGTTAGTTTATCAAAATGGTTTACTTATTATAAATACGAAAAATATTTATAGAACAATAAAACCAAGTGAACTTAAGTCTTATAGCAAAGTAAGTAGTTATCCAAAAGATAAAAATCGTTATAGACAAGATTTGTATAGTGATGTAGTTTTACATTTAGAAAATGAAGATATAACATTAAGAAAAGCAGATTGTGAAATGTTTTTAAAGCAGATTGTAAAAGTAATTAAAGAAATAGAACAAAATTTTAGTGATTAATATAATAAACTTAAGTTTAATTATAAATACATTGAATAGATTGACTTGAATAGATTATTTTAATATCATATTTACATGAAAAAAATAGGATTTTTTATTTGTAATATTGTTTTTGTGTCAATTTTTTTGATATCAGGTTTTTTGTTTATCTCTTGTGGGGATAAGAAACCAATTTTATCAAATACAAATTTCCCTGTGGGTGTTTGGTGGTGGGATAATCGTTTGTCAAATGATTATTTGATTTTTGCAAGTGAGAACAATGTTGACGAAATTTATTATTATACGAGCGATTTTAGTCAGAAAAATGCTGATTTTATTAAAGAATCAAATAATCTTGGTATTAAAGTCTATTGGCTTTGTGGTGAATATCAATGGCTTGATGATTATAATCTTTTTTATGAAGAAATGGAAAAGTTTGAACAATTTCAAAATAATCAAATAAATAAGTTTGAAGGTGTGCATATAGATCTTGAGCCACATCAACATCCAAATTGGAATAGTAATAAAGAAGAGTTGATTGTTCAGTATATAGATTTTGTTAAAACTATAACTAATAAATATAAGTTTATTAAATTTGATTTTGATTTGCCATTTTGGCTTGAAGATATTATAAATTATGATGAAAAAACGCAAGAGGCATTCAAGTATGTTATTGATTATGCAAATAGAGTTTTTGTTATGAGTTATAGGGATAGTGCTGAAGATATGGTTAATGTTGCAATGGAAGAACTTCAATATGCAAATGAAAAAGAAAAACAGATTTTTATATCTGTAGAAACTGGTGAGGAAGAAGATATTGTTACTTATTATGAAGAGGGGAAAGAATACCTTTATAGTCAAATAGAGAAATTGGATAAAATAATTAATCAAAATTTTGGTTTGGCAATACATCATATAAAGTCATGGTATCAACTTAAAGATTAATTAAAAGTTAGATTTAAAATCTAACTTTTTTTATGTTATATATGATATTAAAGAATATTTTTAAAATATTGAGTTCAAAAATTCAAAATAATATAATTAATGATTTTTATATTTATTATTCGCAATTTTTCTCTTATGTTGATTTTTTTATTTTGTTTTAAACTATAAAAAAGAGGGGAATATGGAAATTGTAGTTGAAATATCTCTTTGCATAAATTTATTTTTAAACTCCTTTATATTAAAATTAACAGAGCGTTTTCTTCGTGAAAAGGCAAGATTATGGTTTGTTTCTGCTTTATTTGGAACAACTATTTCACTTATCTCTCCTCTTTTTTCTCTTCCTTTGTATGCTAAAATATTGTTACAAATTGCTGTAGCATTTATTATGATATGTATTTCTTTTAGATATTCAACTTTTAAAAAATTTATTTTGACATTTTTGGTGTTTATTTTAACTACTTTTATTTTTGGTGGTGGTTGTTATGCTTTGCAAAATATAATAGGTCAATTTCCGATATTTATTGTTGTTATAATATCGAGTATTATATATTTTGCCTGTTGTATCGTCTTGCATTATCAACACAAGGCAAGTATTATAAAAAATTTCACTTATAAAGTTATTTTAAAAGATGGGCAAACAAAAGTAGAAGAAGAAGGATTTTTAGATAGTGGGAATATGTTATATGATACGATTACAAAGAAACCGATTATCCTTGTTACTTTTGAAGTATTTCATAAATTTTATCATGATATATCATATTTATCTGCTTGGTCAAAAAAGTTTAATGAAAGTTCTATAAAAAACGGACATTACATAAAGATAAATAGTGTAGGAAGTGGGACAAGTATTTTTGTTTTTACTGTAGATGAATTGTCAATAGGGGAAAACAAAACTTTCAAAAATGTAATGCTGGGGTTGTCATTTTCTGGTTTTGAAAAAAGTTTTGGCAAAAATATATTGCTACATAGTGAACTTGTATAATTTAATAGGATAGGAGGATTTATGCAATTTATATTTAAAATAAGAAAATTTTTATATGATTTATTTCATAAAAATAGTTTGCTCAAGGTTGAAAATATTGTTTGTTATGTGTGTGGCAATGAAGAGTTCTTGCCTCCACTTGATAGCGAAGAAGAAAATAGATTGCTTTTATTAAAAGAACAAGGTGATTTATCAGCATCTGAGAAATTAATAGAGCATAATTTGCGTCTTGTTGCTTATATAGCAAAAAAATTTGAGAATACAAATATAGATTTTGAAGACTTGATTTCTACAGGAGCAATCGGTCTTATAAAAGCAGTCCGAACTTTTAAAGTTGACAAAAATATAAGGCTTGCAACTTATGCTTCTAGATGTATTGAAAATGAGATTTTAATGCAAATAAGAAAAACTACAAAAATAAAAAATGATATAAGTTTGGACAAACCTTTATGTGAAGATTATGATGGTAATCAATTAGTATTATCCGATATAATTCCTTGTGATGATGATATAGAAGAAAGAACAGTTGATGAACCTGCAGATAAGGCACTTATTTATGAACTTATTTCAAAGTTAAATAATAGAGAAAAAGAAATTATGATATTGAGATATGGATTAATGGGACAGGAAGAACTTACTCAAAGAGAAGTTGCGATAAAACTGGGAATTAGTCAAAGTTATATTTCAAGACTTGAAAAAAGAATTTTAGGTGATATGAAGATTGAATTAGAAAAACAAATGTCTTTATAAATAATGATTGCAAAAAAAATAAAAAATAAATAAAAATAAAATTTATTTTTTATTTTTTTGTTCATTAATAGAAAATTTATTTTAAAATAATGTTATTTTAATTTTAAAATATATTTTTAAAAAAATAATAAAGATTTTATATAATTTTTGTTTTGATTTTTATAAACTTTTTAGGTTTGACGCTTTACCATTTTATAAAAATAAAATTTTAGTATACGTAAATTATATTTTTTTGTCATTTTTTGTTTTTTGTGTATAAGAATATAATGCAATGCTAAAGATATTTCTTATCAGGAGGTATGAAATGTCTTCAAGAGTATGTATTGCAGGAGTAGATACAACCAAACTTCCTAAACTTACTAATGCTGATATGGTTGATTTGATGAAAAAAATTAAACTTGGCGATGAAAGGGCGAGAGAATATTTTGTTATTGCTAATCTTCGGTTGGTTTTATCTGTCGTTCATAGATTTGGTGCAAGAGGGGATAGGGCTGACGATATGTTTCAAGTTGGATGCGTAGGTCTTATGAAAGCCATTGATAATTTTGATGAAACATTAAATGTTAAATTTTCAACTTATGCTGTTCCTATGATTATAGGCGAAATTAGACGTTATTTAAGGGATAATAATTCAGTTAGAGTTTCTCGTTCGTTAAGAGATGTGGCTTATAAAGCATTGCAGGCGAAAGAGGAATTATCAAAAAAGTCAGTTGAAGAACCATCTATTGATGAAATATCTAATATAATTAATATTCCTTCAAAAACAATTACTTTTGCTTTAGATGCGATTAGTGATACCGTTTCATTAAGTGAACCTGTTTATACTGATGGCAGTGATACAATTCATTTGCTTGATCAAATTGCTGATACAAAACACACAGATGAAAATATTTACGAAAATCTTTCAATAAAAGATGCGATTAAAACTCTATCCGATAGAGAGCGAGAAATTCTTCTTATGAGATATTATATTGGAAAGACACAAACTGAAGTTAGTGAAGAAATTGGAATTAGTCAAGCACAGGTATCACGACTTGAAAAAAATGCTTTAAAAGTAATTAAAGAATTTTTAGTTTAATTGTCATAAATTATATAATAATGTCATACTCTTAAAATGTGGAAAGTTCATTTATAGAATTAAGATGTAAAGAAGTTGTAAATATTTTAGATGGAAGAAAGTTGGGACATATTATAGACCTTGTTTTTGATTTAGGTTCTGCTCGTGTTCTTGGATTTATTGTTCCAGGAGAAAAAACAGGGTGGAATGTATTTAAAAATTCAAGTCAATTATTTATTCCTTATGGTTGTATTGTTAGAATTGGGGAAGATGCTATTCTTGTCGAATTGCCTGCTCAAGGTGTTCCGACAAATCCATATATATTGACAGGCAGTCAAAATAATAAAAAATAATTTTTTTATGGGACATTGTTCTCATATTTTTTATTTTATTTTTGATTTCTTTATAAATGCAAAAAGAAATGACAGGTTTTTGTTTAGATATTGACAAAATTCGTAGTCAGTTATATAATTTCTTTAGGAGAGATTAAATGCAAGATTTTAATAAATTACCTGTAAATTATATAGTTAAAAATGAGGGGAAAATTGTTGATATAACTAGACAAAAAAATTATATTAAAAGTAAAGTTATTCATATTGTTGCTTCAAAAATTGACGATAAAGTTATTGAAAGTATAAAAAAAATTGTTGAAAATAAAGATGTTAGGCAAATTGTTGTAAACAGGACTAAATTATTATTCTCACCACTTGAATTAAGACGTTTAAAAATTTTAGAAAATTATTTAAATAGTTCAGAGGCATTAAATGGTAAGTTAAAACTTGAATTCCTTGAGCAGTCAACTGTATATAATTTTAACGAAATTAAAGAAGTTAATGACAAATTAGTAAAAGAAGCAAAAATAATAAAAAACGGATTCGTTGAAATGGCAGATGGGAGAAAAAGACCATTTTCACCACTTGAAAAATTATATGCTATTCATATTTTAGTTTCTAATAACGAATATAAAGCAAATGATATGGCAAATGGCGATGATACACGAAATCTATATTCTATTTTGCAAGATGATAGAAAGGGAATAGTTTGTCTGGGTTATGCAAATTGGTTTAAAGCACTTGCAGGATTGGTTGATCCAAAACACCAAGATTTTAAAGTAGAAGTTGTTGCAAGTTTTTCTCCACGTGAAAGAAAAGAAAATTATGAATATGAAAAAATTTCTGACGAAAAAGTTTATACTAATATATATTCAGAAAATGAAAGACATTTCCATGCAACCAATATTGTTTTAGTTGATGATGAATTATACAAAGTTAAAGGTATTTATCATAATGACAGCACATTTGATTGCATTAATCCAGAATATAAAAAATCTACTTTTTTACATTTTATGTGGCCTTTTGGTGGTTATATGAAAGCAAATAAAAGTTTTATTCCTCTTAAAATTCTGCATCCTAAATTGACTCAAGCAAGAAATTTATCGAGTTTGGTTCTTGTAGATGATTCTAAACTTAAAATTTCAAAAAGTTATTTAGAATATTTGAAAAATCCTAAGAAAAAGATTTATTTAAAACAAAAAGAAAAAACTTATAGAATCTTAAGCAGTCAAATAGATAAGGCAAAAAAGTTGCATCTTTCTATGGGAAAAGAGTTTATGTTGCGAAAAGACTCAAAAGAAAAAATTTTCGAAGAGCATAAATATAATTCATGGGAAAGCGCGATTAAACAATATATAAAAGATAATACAGGAATTTATATTGATAATAAAAATTTTATTAGTTATTATAATCATGGTGGCGTTTTCCCTGATTTTGATAGTTTAAATGACGAACAAATCAGTGATTTAAGAATAACAATTATGGGTGAAAATTATAGAAATGCTAAAAAAGAAATAGTTACAAATTATAAAACAGAAGGTGTAGATCAAAGTAAGGCTTTAAAAGATTTTATTTCTTACAATAATAAAAAAAGGGAGTTAAAAACAATTAAAGTAATTAATGACAAAGAAATTCGTCAAATTCTTCCTGAAATTCAAGAACTCTATAAAATTGATGCAGATGAAGTTTTAAGATTAATTACTTTTCAACCAGATTTTATTCAAAAATACATTTTACCATCTTATATAAAAAATTCTTCACTAGATGATTTTAGAGCCAATATAGATAACATCATATCAAATGGTGAACTTAGATATGATGATGTATCTAGGGCTATGGCAGAAAAAGAACGCAAAGGTTTCAAGAAACTTGAAGAGAACGAAAATGAAACTGAAATTATTATAAATTCAATGATGAGAATTAAGGATAATGTTTATAATTATCTAAAAACAATTTCAGAAGAAAAATTAAAAGAGTCTAATTTTGATTTGACTAGACTTGAAGATGAAGGAGTTAATAAAGAATAATAAAAATCCACTAAATAAAATAGTGGATTTTTATTATATTTTTACATATTTTCTAAAAGTTTTTTAAATGAATCAACATCTTTGAAATGTCTATAAACTGAAGCAAACCTAACATAAGCAACTTCATCTAGGTTTTTTAATGCGTCCATAACCATTTCACCTAGTTCTGAAGATTTAATTTCTTGAGTGAGACGATTTTGAATAGTCTTTTCTATATCTGAAACTATACCATCAATTTGTCCCATACTAACAGGTCTTTTTTCGCATGCCTTAATAATTCCATTTTTTAATTTTGAAGCATCAAAAGATTGTCTTGAGCCATCATTTTTTATTACTAAAATAGGTGTAGTCTCAACTGTTTCATAAGTAGTAAATCTTCTGCCACATTTTAAACATTCTCGTCTTCTTCTAATTGAATTTGTTTCATCGCTATTTCTAGAATCTAAAACTTTACTTTCTTCGCCACCACAATATATACATTTCATAATTTTACTCCTTATACAAAATATAGCATATAATAGTTTTTTTTACAAATATTTTATCAATTTTGAAAACTTAAAGTGGTTTTTGTGTGTAAAAGATTAAGTTAATATAAATTAATACACTGCTAATTGCATATAGCATATTTATATTGCATAGTTTAAAGTATGGACAATTTACTTAATATTAAGCAAGGTGAATATTGCACTATAAATCAAATCTCTTTATCTTCGCCACCGGCTATTCATAGAAGGCTTTTAGACCTTGGTTTTACTAAAGGGCAAAAGATTAGGACGATTGGTAAATCATTTTTTAAAAAAGCATATTTAATAGAAATAAGGGGATATGTATTGACATTGAGAAAAGATATTGCAGCATATATCTTGGTCAATTAAATTAGTTATGTATAAAAGGCTGAAATAATGATAAATGTAAATCTAGTTGGAAATCCTAATACTGGTAAAACAACTTTGTTTAATAGTTTAACTTCTTCACATGAGCATGTTGGAAACTGGCATGGCGTTACTGTAGAAGAAAAATCAAAGTGTTATAAATTTAAGAATGAAGAAATAAATATAGTAGATTTGCCTGGTATATATTCTATGACATCTTTAAGTTATGAAGAAAAAGTTGCTTGTGATTATATTTTAAAACATAAAGATCGTTTGATAGTAAATATATGTGATGCAAGCAACTTGCAAAGAAATTTATATTTAACATTAGGTCTTATGGAACTAGGTTGTCATATAATTTTAGCAGTAAATCAAATAGATAAAAGACCGATTTGTAAAATCAATTTTTCAGAACTTGAAAGATTGTTAAATTTGCGAGTTGTTTATATAAATGCAGATAATAAAAAAAGTGTAGAGAAGTTAAATGGTGCAATTTTAGAAGAAAGCAAAAAATTTAACAATACTTATTATAATCTTCCATATATAAAAAAGTTTAATTTTAATGATATAAATAAAATAGTGCCAAATGATACAATTACTTTTTATAAGATTAAAATCCTTGAAGATGATGAAGAGATAAAAAAGAAATTTAATATAAAAAAATCTTTCAGTCAGGTTGATAAAGTTGCTACAGAAAGATACAGATATATTGATGAAATAATAAAAAATACTTGTGGAGAAAAGCAAAGAATTTATGGAGCAAGCAAACTTGACAAAATTTTATTAAATCGTTATTTAGCACTTCCTATATTTATATGTTTAATTGCAATTTCTTTTTATTTGACTTTTTTTTCTTTGGGGGCATGGCTAAGTGATGGTTTGACATTTTTGCTGGATAAATTTGTAGGTCAGCCTCTTATAGATTTTTTAATTAATGTGTTTGGCTCAGATTCGTGGATTATAGGTCTATTCCAAAATGCAATTATAGGTGGAGTAGGTTCGATTTTAACTTTTCTTCCACAGGTTGCACTTTTGTTTTTCTTTTTATCTCTTTTGGAAGATAGTGGTTATTTATCAAGAGTTGCTTTTGTTTTTGAAGATATTCTTGGGAAAGTGGGGCTTTCAGGTAAAAGCGTTTATACTCTTTTAATGGGATTTGGTTGTTCAACAACTGCTGTTCTTACGGCAAGAAATATGGACGATAAAAATTCTAAAATAAAAACAGGATTGCTTACTCCTTATATGTCTTGCTCAGCAAAGTTTCCAATTTATGCAGTGCTTGGTGGTGCATTTTTTGGGGCAAATAATATATGGGTTATAATTGGAATATATTTTCTGGGCGTTGCTGTTGCGATTTTGATGTCCTATATATTTGAAAAGACTTTTCTTCCTAGTAAAAAACAATCTTTTATACTCGAATTTCCACCTTATAGAATGATGAGTTTTAAAAGAACTTTTTCATTACTATGGATTAATATTAAATTATTCGTTGCTCGAGTGGGAACTTTAATTGTTGCAATGAATGTAATTGTTTGGATATTGTCAAACTTCTCTTTTACTTTTCAGTATATAGTAAATACTGGTGGCGAAAGTATGCTTGAAAGTTTGGGGAAAATATTTGCACCATTATTCATACCTTTAGGTTTTAATAGTTGGGGACTTGTATCTGCTTTAATTGCAGGGCTTGTTGCAAAAGAAGTTATAGTTTCTTCCATTGCAATGTTTAACGGCAATGGAGAATTGTCAATATCAGCATTAGGACAATCTTTGATGGATTCATCTTCAGCAGTATATTTTGTCAGTGGTGCTTCGGTATTATCATATCTTGTTTTTTGTCTTTTATATTTTCCTTGCCTTGCTACTACATCTGTTTTGATTAAAGAAATTGGTAGAAAATGGACAGTTATAGGTGTTTTACTTGAATTTTTAGTTGCGTATGTTGTTTCTATGTTGGTATATTTCTTTGCATTATTATGTCAAATATATGGAGTTTGGAAGATAATATTTTTAGTTATTGTAATTATGATTATTTTATTTTCTATTAAGATTATATATAAAAGAATTAAAAATAAAAAGGGCTGTGGAAAATGTGAAAATTGTTCAACTCCTTGTAATAAAGTTTAAAATAGGGAAAACAAGAAGGAAATTCTTCTTGTTTTTTTTAGTTTGAATTATATATTGAAAATAAATTTATTGTAACAATATCCTATTTTTTAGAATAATAAATAATATGGAAAAACAAAAAGACAACGGAAAATATAAAATTATTTGTATAAAAGCACCAAGGTGGTTAAGTTTTTTATTAAGAAAATTTATTAAAAGTAAAGATTAATAAATTTATATAACAAATTTCAATACATAAATATTAAATAAGTTGGTTTCGTAATGATGAAAAAGATTTATCACGTCTATAATTAAATAGTTTTAATTATAGGCATTTTTGTTGTTCAATAAATTATAATAAATTAAATATATCATATTTAATATTTAAAATAAATGGCAAACTATTATTAAGAAATTTGACAAAAATCTGAAATAAAATAACACAATTAAGCAAACAATAAAATTTTATAAATATTAATTTATGACGTCCACATTGCTTGACCGGGGGGGGGTTGATATAATAAAAACGAGAAGGAGGACAATTTAATGATTAAAAATAAAAAAATTCAGATGATATTTTTAATTTTAGTTTCTATAATTGTTCTTGCTTTAGGTCTTACATATCTTTTGCTGCCTAATAATAAGCAAGCGTCTGAAGCAGGTGGTTATAAAGAATATGTTTATATAAAGGCATATTGGTATAATGGAACTTCTATTCCAAACTATAATATAACAATTAAAGAAGGGAGTTATGTCTCTGCTGATGGGAATACATATAATTCATCTGTTGGTTCTATATCTGCAAGTAAACCAACTGTTACTGGAAATGTTACAGTAAACAAGTCGTATTCAGCATCAACAAGCACTACGAATACAAGTAATGGAGATTACGCTTTGGCAGATGTTTACTCTAAATCTTGGCATGGAGTAGATGACTATAGTGTAAAGATTACATTATCACGCTCTCCAATTTCTGGTTTTACATCTAAAGGTTTTATTCAAAGGACTATGTTGGAAGAAAGAGATAGTGTTAATGCTTTTCCGGATAGTATTACAGAAAATTTTTATTCTAAAGGAACATATTCAAGTTATTCTACATCTGGTTCGACTAATGCATTAGGTATTGTAAAAACATATTATTCAACTTATTATGCTATATTTTATCCTAAATCTTATACGATTCGTTTTTATGAAAATGGTGGAGATTGGGGAA
>USSZ01000005.1 GCA_900557645.1 uncultured Eubacteriales bacterium | reverse complement strand
TTATTTCCAATCAAATCATCTACACTTCCGATAGTGTCAACTATTAGAATAACAAAAAAACGAATTTTTAATAAAAAAGTTAGAGAAAACGACACATAATACGGAATTATGTGTTATAATGAACTTATATTAAAAGTTTAGGTATGTTTATGAGATACGAAAGTTTGGTTGAAGAAAGTATTATAACTCTTTTACAAAATTTAGGGTATGATTTTATTGACGAAAATGATTCTTGGATACAAGATAGAAGTCTTGATAAATTTATAAATGAAAATTTATTATACGAATCAATCGCCCGTATTAATAAAACTGCAGATGATAAAATAATAACCCAAGTTATCAATACAATAAAAAGAATTGATAATCCTTCTTTGTTTGAAAAAAACTTTAAATTTCACAAATATTTGGTTGATGGTATTACTATTGAGTCAAAAGATTATAAAGTAAATCCATTGTTAAAACTGGTTGATTTTGAGAACCCTGAAAATAACACTTTTCAAGTATGCCATCAGGTCAAGTTTAATGAAGGTAGAAACACAAGAATACCAGATGTTATTGTTTACATAAATGGTTTGCCACTTGTTGTCATGGAATTGAAATCATTTGACGAGAATGCAACAGATGCAACACTAGAAAAAGCATATGAACAATTAGGTGGAAATAGCAGAAATTCTGGTTATAGATACGATATTCCAACTTTATTTAATTATAATGCTTTTCTAGTAATTAGTGATGGTGTTACAACAAAAGTTGGAACTTTGACATCAAAGATTGACCGATTCAATGAATGGAAAAGCATCAATGGTGAAAAAGGATATGATGATACTTGCGTTAACAAATTAGATATAAACATTGCAGGTTTGTTTAACAAAGCGAGAATGTTAGATGTTATCAAAAACAATTTATTCTTTATTCAAGATAAGAACGACCAACCAATCAAAATTATGGCTCAATACCACCAATATTTTGGTGTGAATAAAGCTTTGGCTGGTGTTTTAGGTGCAGTAAAACCAAACGGAAATGGTAAAGCAGGTTTGGTGTGGCATACTCAAGGAAGTGGAAAATCTTTCTCAATGGTTATGCTTGCACATAGATTATTACAACACAGAGCATTAAATGTTCCTACAGTTGTTGTTTTAACTGACAGAATTGACCTTGATGACCAACTATACAAAACATTTTTCAGTGCACGAAATTATTTAAAGTGCGAGCCAATAATTGCAACAAGTCGTGCAGATTTGGTTAAAAAATTAAGCAAAATTCAGCAAGGCGGCATTATATTTTCTACTATTGGAAAGTTTGATAAAGACAATCTACCATCAAACTTAAGAAGTAACATTATAGTGATGACAGATGAAGCTCATAGAAGTCACTATGGATTATATGAAACTGTGCATTATGTAAAAGACAAAGAAACTCAAGAAATGGAAGCGGTTTTCAAATATGGTGTTGAAAAATATATTCGTGAAGCTTTGCCTAATGCTACATTTATTGGTTTTACAGGAACTCCAGTAAATACAAAGGACAAACAAACAACAGATATTTTTGGCGATATCATAGATACTTACGATATGACACAATCCATTATTGATGGTTCTACTGTAAAACTTTTCTATGAGTCAAGATTGGCAAAAGTTTGGACAGATGATGAAGTATTAAAACAAATTGACGCTTATTATAACGATCTTGCAAAGAATAACCAAGCGGGCAGAGAAGCAATTGAAAAATCTAAAGCAGAAATGTCAAAACTAAAAGTAATTTTAGAAGATGATGACTTAATTGATTTGCTTGCAAGAGATATACTCGCTCATTATGAAGAAAGAAAAAATTTCTTAAATGGGAAAGCAATGATTGTTTGTCAGACAAGAGTTGCTGCTGCGAAGTTATACAATAGAATTTGTGAATTAAAACCTTCTTATAAATCAAAAATAATTTTAGTTGCAACAGAATCTAATAAAGATACAGAAGAACAAAGAGAATTATTTAAAGATAGCAAGTTTAGGAAAGAATTAGGCGAAGAATTTAAGAAAGATAGTTCTAAATATAAAATTGCTATTGTTGTTGATATGTGGCTAACAGGTTTTGATGTCCCAGATCTTGATGTTATGTATTTTATCAAGAGATTAAAACAGCATAATTTGATGCAAGCAATAGCAAGAGTAAACAGAGTTTATCCAGGAAAACCATATGGATTAATTGTAGATTATATCGGACTTGGCAAGGCGCTAGATGAAGCATTAACTGCCTACACCGATAGAGATAGACAAGAAAATTGTCAAGATGTAAAAAAAGAAATCTACAATTTATTAAAAGAAAAATTAAGCATTTTAAATGAATGGTTTTATAAAGTTGATAAATCTGGCTTTAATGCTAAAGACTCTTTAATTAGATTCAAGTCAATACAACAAGGTGCACAATTTATTTTAGAAAATAAAAAACGAGAAGATTCATTTATGCAAGATTTGTCTATATCAATTAAGCAAGCGTTTGTTGTATGTGGTGGTATTCTAACCGAAGATGAAAAAAACGATGTTCTTTACTATCTTGCTATTAGAAGTTATTTGTTAAAATTAAGAGCAAGAACAGGTGCTGTTTCTATTGCAGAAATGAATGAATATGTCAAAAATTTACTTGCTGATGCTATTAAAGGTGACGAAGTCAAAGTTTTAACCAAACAACAAGATGACTCAATAAATGTTATAGAACTTTTAAGTAAAGAAAAAATAGAGGAATTAAGGAAGAAAAATCCACCTTTAGTATTTGTTCAAATTATCAAAAAATTACTTGAAAGAGCTATTGCTGAAAGTAGAAAAAATAATTATTTTAAATCTCAAGAGTATAGTAAAAAATTAAGAAGAATATTAGAACAATATAATGATAGAGATGAAAGATTTGTTGCTGAAACAACTATCGTTCAATTGGTTGATTTTGCTGGTGAACTTGTCAGTGATGAAAAAGAGGCAAATAAATTAGGAATTAGTGGTCGTGAAAGAGCATTCTATGATGCACTTGTTCGTGATAAATCTGCTCAAGAATTGCTAAGTGATGAAACATTAAAACTTATTGCTCATGAGTTAAAAGATATTGTTGAAACTTATGCAACAACTACCGACTGGAGTATAAAACAGGCAACAAGAGCTCAAATGAGAATAAAGATTAAAGAATGTTTAAGGAAATATGGTTATCCACCAGAATATCGTGAAGAAGCAACATCCGATGTTATTAAACAGGCTGAATATATGATGAATGAAGATTAATTTACATTAATGATTTCACAGTTTCAATAACAAACCCAATAATTTGCTCAATTTCAATAGAATGTAGTTCGCCTACTGCTAGGTCAAGGTTAAAGTATTCACGCCATTTATCTTTTGAAAAATCTTTGGTAAATTTGTTTTCAAGTTCCACAATTTTTGTCAATTGAAGTTCATGTTCAGCTGACATTTTTTGTTCGCAATATTTTTCTTTAATAAATTCTACAAGAGTTTCATTTTTCATAAGTCCTCCAATGTTTGAGTGTGTTTTAATTCTTATAAAAAAGTTTTGCAAGTGTTTTCAAAAAATGTTAATATTTATTATGTAATTTTATACAAAAACAAAAAATATATGTTATACTTTTTATGTTAACAGGAGAAAAATATGTCAAAGTTAAATATAGATCAAAGTTCAATTAAAAAATTATTTGAAGATAAAAAATCTGACTTTTTAATACCAGATTATCAAAGACCTTATGCGTGGGGAGAAGAAGAGTGTCAAACTTTATGGGAGGATATTTTTGAATTTGCATTTCCAGATGACAACAAAGACAAATTTAACAAAGATGAAGAATATTATTTAGGACCAATTGTTACATTCAAAAATAGCGATAATAAAAAAGAAATTATTGATGGACAACAAAGACTTACTACGTTAATGCTCTTGTTAAGGGCTTTCTATTCTAAATTTAGCAATATGAAAGATGAAAATTCAATTCAAACAAGAGAAACAATTGCAAGATGTATATGGAAAACAGACGAATTTGGGAAGCCTGATTTAAACGCTTTAAAAATAGATTCTGAGGTTGCTACAGACAATGACAAAGATGAATTTTTAAAAATACTAAAAACAGGAGATGCAGCTGGATTAAAAAGTAGATATGCTGAAAACTTTAGATTTTTTGAGATAAAGATTAATGAATTTTTACTTGGATACTCATCATATTTTCCATATCTCCCCATAAGGATTTTAAATAATTGCATACTTTTACCTATTGAAGCTGAGGACCAAAATACTGCATTAAGAATATTTTCTACGCTAAACGACAGAGGAAAACCCTTGTCTGATGCCGATATTTTTAAAGCTCAATTCTATAAATATTTTACCGAATTAGGTAAGAAAAAATATTTTATCGACAAATGGAAAGAGTTAGAAGACTTATGTGAAAAAATGTTTAATCCTCAATCGGGAACACCTCTAGATGAGCTTTTTACTAGATATATGTATTTTGAGAGAGCAAAATTAGGTATTAAAACGTCTACCACAGAGGCTTTAAGGAAGTTTTATGAAAAGAATAAATATGCAATTTTAAAAAGCGAAGGTACTTTTAATAATTTAATAGATTTGGCAAATTTCTGGAAAGATGTGTATAACCAAAATGAAGATAGATTTTCTAATGAAATTTTAAAAAAGTTTTTTGTTTTGTATTATGCACCAAACGGAATGTGGACATATATAGTTTCTGTTTATTATTTACAAAACAGAGACAATAATGGGTTTCTTAAAGAAGATGAGTTTAGCGATTTCTTGAGTAAGATAATTGCATTTATTTGGGCATATGCAATTTATATGCCTGGTGTAAATGCTTTAAGGACCCCTATATTTAATGAGATGAATAATATTGTTCTTGGGGAAAAGGTTGAATTTGGTGATAATAAATTTGATTTACAGCAGTTGAAAAATATGTTTACAAACTATGAGTTTAATAACAATAGACCAATTACAAAGTCAATGCTTGCATGGTGGGCATTTCAAGATAGTGATCAAAATTTAATTTCATTGGAAAAGGGTTTTGAAATAGAACACATATATCCTAAAAATAGATATGAAAAAGAAAAATCGTTAACCGATAAGCGAAACTTAGAGAAATTGGGAAATAAATCTCTATTAGAAAAGAAAATAAATATAAGAGCATCTGATTATAGATTTGCAGATAAGATAAAATACTATGAGGGTTTTGAAAGTAGAGGAAAAATAAAAGAAGGTACTGAAATAATATCATTAAAAAAACTTGCAAATAGAACAGATTTTGTTGAAGATGACATAATTGAAAGAAACGAAATGATAATTAATACTTTTATGGATTACTTAAAAGAAAACAACTTAGAAAAATAATCATTGTCTCTCTTTTTGAGATAAAAGAAAATAGGGAAAAGTAAATGGTCACACTGTGAGGTGTGGCCTTTTTTTGTGCAACAAAATGCGTGAAAGAGGGTGCCGAGAATAAAAAGTTGAAAAAATTTATGAGGACGATGAAAAGACTTATAAAATAAGGGTTTGCTGGGTTTTGAATGATTGGAAAGTGTGTTGAATAATGGTGGCGGAGATGTGTTAAAGGGGTTGAATTTGCTCGAAATTGGGGAATTTTTACGCAACAAGAGTGCCTTATATAGAGAGGCATTTTTTTATTTGAGTTACAAAAAGGTTATTGTTTTTGCCTTTATTTGGATAACGAAACGGACAGTTTTGTTTTGTGCGAAGTGATTATAAGGAGGGCTAGGTTTGATGGTTACGATAATAGTTGTCGAGTAGAGAGGGTAAATATAAATAACGATGTTTAGTGGAAATGGGGTAAGTAATTAGCATGGTAAAAAGCAAGAAAGATATTTAGATTTGTGTTTAATGTTAAAGTTGATACGCGAGTTGGAAAAATGTGTTAAAGCGGATTTAATATTTATATCTTTATTATCTCCATTATAAACACAAGCCTTAATAATTATATTTATTTTGATTTAAAAATAAAAGAGGAGGTGACGGCGAAAATGGGCGGTGTTTGACAAGCAAAATGAGTGGCGAGGGAAGTGTAAAGGATAGGAGTTTTTTAAGAAAATTGGGGCGAGTAATGGGCAAAGTGCAAACAAGCAAGTGGCTATTGGTTGGACTAGGAATTGAAAGAAATAAGGTAAATTGATTGTTAAAATTATTGAAGCAGGAAAAGAGGTGACTCAAAGTGCTGAAAATACGCCAAAAAGTCAAGAAAATAAGGGTATATTTTGATGCACCACCTATTAGCACTGACGCACTTTGCGCCACCTATGTTAGCCGAGAAGTGGGAAACCCAATTTCGCTTTTAGAAGGTTGTTAGCGGTTAGAAATTTTAAATTTATAAAATTTCTTTACCTTTAAGTCGGCTTTTCATTAACTCAAAAAGTTTAGCAGGTAATAGTTTTTTTGGGGACCCCCATTTGAAACAAGAGAAAAATATTTAAACAAAAAATTATTTAACTCATTGCCTCTCTAATTGTGATGAGGAGAATAATTATGAATGAACATAATTTAAATAATGTGATTATGATTGATAGAATTTCAAAAAAGGTTTTAAATGGACCAAATATAGAGATTGACGAAGAGGTTTACGCCGAGGCGGTTTCAAGATTGGTGGAGAAATTATTGGTAGGTTTAAGAGAGAAGAGAGATTTAAAGAAACTAACCCCAAGGAGTGTGTTTTCATATCCAAAGCCAGACAGTAGAAAAACTTCGCGACCATAAATTTGCAAACAAATTTATTTACTGCGTTAACTGTAAAATATCCCAAAACAGTCATTTAGGGAAACTAAACTCCTGCTTTGGAATATTTGCCGAGCCTTGTCTCGCTGGTTTTTCTGCAGTCTGGAAATGTTAAAAAACTTTCAAGTTTGTGCTGGACTTATGAAAAAGTTTGTGGTATGTGTTTGTGATGAAAGATACTCAAAAAATACAAAAATAAATTATAGGAGAAGAGATGAAGAAAATTGTAATTTATGCTAGATATTCTAGTGATAGGCAAACGGAGCAGTCAATTGAGGGGCAACTTCGAGTGTGTCATGAGTATGCGGAGCGCAATGATTATGTTGTTGTTCATGAGTATGTCGACAGGGCGCTTTCAGGGACAACTGATAGGAGACCTGCCTTTTTGCAGATGATTGAGGACAGCAAGAAAAAAGAGTTTGAGTATGTGCTGGTGTATCAACTTGACAGGTTTGCTAGGAACAGGTATGACAGTGCAAACTACAAAATGAAACTCAAGAAAAATGGAGTGCGAGTGCTGTCGGCAAGAGAGAATATTTCAGATGACGCCAGCGGAATTTTGATGGAAAGCGTGCTTGAAGGCATGGCGGAGTATTATTCTGCCGAGCTCAGCCAAAAGGTCAAGCGTGGGGTGCGTGAAAGTTTGATTAAGGGGTATTACACAGGCGGGCAGGTCACCTACGGCTATAAAGTTGAAGACAAGCACTGGAAAATTGATGAAGAGCACGCAGAGTTTGTTCGGCAGGCGTTTAATGAATATGCGGTGGGCGAGAAGGCGACTGAAATTGCAGACCACTTAAACGCACAAGGTTCAAGAACATCGACTGGCAAAAAGTGGAACGGCAATGCGATTTCTAAAATGCTACACAACCAAAGATATATGGGTATAGAAAAGTTTGGCGGAGAGATTTTTACCGATGTAATTCCGCCGATAGTTGAAGAAAAGTTGTGGCAAGTGGTGAACGGCATGATGAAACACTATCGCAGGAACTACAAAAAGGACAAATACGACCCATACTTTTTGACGGGCAAAATCTTCTGCGGATACTGCGGTGAAAGTGTGATTGCCGAGGCAGGTTCCAGCCATATGGGAACGAGGTATAAATACTACAAGTGTCACACGAAAAAGGTCAAGGGCAAGGCGTGTCTGCTTAGAAATTATCGCAAGCATGAACTTGAACAACTCATTATTGACAAAACTAAAAAATACATTTTGACCCCAAGCAAAATTGAAGAGATTGCACATATGGTTGTGGATAGATACAACTCCGAGATTTCAAATAACGTTGTGCTCAAATGCCTTGAAAAGGAACTCAGGCAAATAAATAACAAAATAAATAGCCTTGTGAAAAATATGGAACAGGGTATAGTTTCGCTTACCCTTCGTGAAACGCTTTACAAACTTGAAAATGACAGGGCAGACATTCAACTTAAAATTGCCGAAGAGAAGAGCAAGTTTGATAAGCCACTAAACTTTGAAGATGTCAAAAATTTTATATCACTATTTGCCAGCAAAGATTATGATGACGTGTTTGAGCGAAACGATTTTTTCAACCGATTTATTAAAAAGGTGCTTTTATTCAACGATAAAATTATTGTGATTATGCGAGGTAGCAAAGGTGCTGAGAATGAACTTGCGATAAACAATGATGAACTTTACGCAAAAAGAATTTTAGAAAAATTTGAGAAAAAAGAGACAAGTGAAAATAATTTTGAAAATAAAAATGGGAGCCTCGACAATATGGACTCCCATTTTTGTGAAAATGATAAAATTTTAAAAGAAAAAGAGGCTGAATTAGACAATTTCGTCCATCAGCCTCTTTTTGGCGGAAAGTTTGCTATCCAATCCTAACACCAAAATCTACATAGGTGCTGGATGGATTAAGATTTTTATTAACTTAAACAGCTAATAAAACTAAACTAATGATTGCTATAATTATAGCAGGGAATAGACAAAATAAAGCTTTTTTATAATATAGATATTTCTTTGTGCATATTTTTGAGTTAGTATAAATTTGCTCATTAAGAAGAGAAATATATTCTTCTTTTGTTAAGTTCTTTACATTTTTTTCGAATTCTCTTAGGTTTTTATATTTTGCAATATTTCCAAAAAATAATGGATTTTTCGTTGCATTTTTTAATTTAGCATTAATTCCTATAATTGAAAAAAATGTACATAAAATTATTAAGACAATATAAACCAAAACCAAAACGCAACATGTTGCACAGACAATTTTGTCCATCTTGATTGTTTCGTCCCAAGCATTGATGATGTTTATTAGTTCCGTAAATGTTGAAAAAACATTAATTGTTAATCCGAAAAAAATTCCAAGCAATGCTAGTAATATTGAAAATTTTGTATCACAATTTCTAATCCAAGCATCTATTCTGTTTAACAAATTAAATGCTTCTTCTTGTCCGTAAAAATTTTCTTTAATTTGTTTCATTTAATCCCTCATTCCGTTGTTAATCCATGTATCAAAATCTTTCTGAATTATATTACAGTGGTAATATTTTATTGAATGGCTATCATACCAAGTATTTAATTTTTTTGCTTTTATCCATGTTGTATAGTTCGGATTTTCTTTTTTTAATATTTCTATAATGTTTGAATAAACACATGTACTCATTACTATTGGCTCAATACCATTTCTATTCCCCTCAGAAGCAAAGTTACAAGCATCTATTATAGCATTACCAATGTAAATCTTATCGTTTATTCCTGTGCCAGTTCTTCCAGCTTTAATTATCAAATCTTTATCACAACCAATACCAATACCTGCTTTTATTTCAGAATAACCATAAGATTTTATTATTTGGTTAAACATCTTCATAAAAGTATTTAATTTATAAGCTATTCTAAACATTTCAACAGTATCCGATTGCTGGGGTATTGAATATATGGCATAAACACAATCTCCACGAATTCCAATTTGTCTATATTTATCAAAATCTTGAAAAATAGTAATAATTTCAGAGGTAAATGCCCTCATCAACCTTGCAAGTTTTTCATCTTTTTTATCTAATAAATTTGATGAATTTACAATATCTATAAAGATAGCACCTGTCCAAGCATATATCCCGTTATCATATGTAAAATTTTCATCTGCTTTAGGGATATTGTCACTTTCTTCTATTTTTGTGGTAGATTTTAAAATATTAATAATGTTTGATTTTGAATTCTTATAATTGTACATGTTTTCTCCTTTGTATTGTATGAGCATTATACCATATTATTTTTAAGAATAAAAGGCTTATAAGAAAAAAAGAGAAGAAGTTTTTCTAACTTCTTCTCTTTCGTTTTATTAATTGTTTTGCAAATGAGTATAAACTGCATTTGCTGATAGGTTTGAAAAGTTGCCATTTGTTTCGGCAAAGGTTTTTAAATCATGAGCAAGAAGAAAAGATATTTTTTCTATCTGCTTTGAGTTTAAATTGACTTTACCTAATTTTAGTTCATTTGAATTAAAATCAAAAACAGCAGTGTTTTCATCTATATCTTTACAATCAATAAAACATTGATTGTTATTCGTTTTTCTCATAATTACTTACTAAAAAGCGAATAACACCGAAAAACACTTGGACTATTTAAAGTCCATTTTATTATAACATTTTTCTTATAATATTGCTATATTTTTGACAAAAAAAAGACAAGTGGGTATCCCACTTGGTCTAATAAGGGGAAATGACTCAAAAGTGAAACTTTGGCTTTTTAGGGGTGAATCATCAGAAAGACTTATTATATAAGGCTTCTTCACACCTAAAAAACGATTTTGAGTCTATTTCCTTATCCTGCTTCTAATAAATTACTTTAAACTTCGCCAAATTTTATCTACAATTTCTTCAAAATCTTCTAAATCGTAAATATGTTGAGCAAATTCTAAAACATTAGGTCTATTATGTAAAATGTTTCTAATAACTGTTTTTTGTTCAACCTCTGGGGCGGAACCTTTCTTTACAATTCTATGACAAGTAGGACATAGTTTTACTATATTATTTTCATCGTCTAGTTCATGATTTTTCCCAATAGAAATAACATGATGATATTCGAAATATTGTCTTCCAGTATTCTTATGTGTGTATGTTTTTGTAGTTTTGCAGCTAGCACATTCATCTGGAGTATTTATTCTAATTAATTCTATTAAACTTAAATCTCTTTTAAATGAAGTTATATCTGAAGAAGTATTAAAGTTTAACTCATTTCTTAAATTTTCTACTTCAAAATCAGAGAGATTTTTATTGAAAATATTGTTTGCGTAATATCTTAACATAAAATCGAAGGTATCTTTTCTACTATTAGCAATTTCTGGACTATTAAAATATTTGACTCCATTTTCTTCCTTGTTATATTCAATGTTATCATAAACTTTTTTGACTATTGCTATCTTATAATCATTAAGCAATCCAATGTTTTTAACATACCAATATAAATTAAATCTTAATTGTGTATTTCTTTTTCTGCGACCTGTAACATAATCGTTTTGTAATTCTCTTGGATTAAAGTTTAAAACACTAAATGGAACATTAAAATAGTCATAAAGAATTCTTGCTCTTTTGACTTCATTTAAAGAGTTGTAGAAATAGTCTAATGAGAGTAATGGACGAGTTGTATCAATACTCCCACGAGACTCTGCAAAACCCCTAATAAACATTTTCTTGCTCTCATTAAGAGTATTGTCGTAAATAAAATCTTGACTCAATATTTTTACATTCAATCTATTGTAAAAATTATCTTTTGTAAGGCTTAGATCATTTTCAAGTGTAAATCTTAAAACCATTTGCGGTCTCTTACTATTTGTATTTGTATAATCTTTCCAAAAAGAAAAAGGTTGAGATATTTTATTTAATTTTTCCAATAATAAATTTTTTGATTTAATTAAAAAATTATAATCATCCACAAATTTAGATATTTTATAACTTACTTCTGTATAAATTTTTGTGTTATCGTTAGAAAAAATATATCTACTATAAAAAGCACCCAAAAGCAAAGGGGATACTTCTTCTTTTAAAAACTCACTTACTTTCATATTCTTATCTCTCCCAAAAAAGAAACACATTCTATAATGATTATACCAAATTTAGTTGTATTTTCAAATTTTTTGTTGTATAATGTTTTGTGAGGTAATAAAAAACAGTCCCTCACAAAGGAGAAAGCAATGAAATTTAGAGTTTTAGATTTGTTTTGTGGTGCTGGTGGGTTTTCGGCAGGCTTAGAACAAGTAAAAAATTTTTCAACCGAAGTTGGTCTTGATTTTGATAAATATGCCATTGAAACATTTTCTAAAAATTTCCCTAATGCCATTTCTATTTGTGGAGATATTTTAGACCAAGATACAAAAAATCAAGTGATAGATAGTTGCAGAAAAAGAAAAGTTAATATGATAGTTGGTGGCCCCCCTTGTCAAGGATTCAGCTTAAAAGGCAAAAATTTAGGACTTGATGATAGTAGAAATTTTTTATTTAAAGAATATTTGAATATTGTTAAAGAGTTACAACCCGAAGTTTTTATAATAGAAAATGTAAAAAATATATTAAATTCTTCTAGTCATTATTTCAGAGATGAGATTTTAAAAGAAATTAAAAATTTGGGATATATTGTTAACTACGGTGTTGTTAATGCGAAAAATTATGGTGTCCCACAAAATAGAGAAAGAGCTATCTTTATTGCTTCAAAAACAAAATTCATTAATTTCCCAAATCCACAAGATAAATCTGTTACCGTTAGAGATGCTATTTCAGATTTAGCATATTTAGAAAGCGGACAAGGTCAAGTAATATCTGAATATATAAATCCGTCACAAAGTGATTATCAAAGACAATTACGTGGTAAATGTTTACAATATCATAAAGCAAGCTCACATTCTAAACTTGCAATTGAAAAATTAAAAATGATACCTGCAGAATGTGGTAAGGAATATTTGCCCAAAGACCTATTGGGAAAACAAAAATTTTCTACTACATGGTCAAGACTCGAATGGGATAATATTAGTCCAACAATTGATACCAGATTTGATACTCCATCAAACGGTAAAAATTCACACCCGTTTTTAAATAGAGCAATTACACCAAGAGAAGCTGCTAGAATTCAAAGTTTTAATGATGATTTTTATTTTTATGGACCTAAGGTTGCAGTATGCAAACAAATTGGTAATGCAGTTCCACCACTTTTAGCAAAGGCTATTGGTCAACAAATAGCTGATGAATTACAAAATGATATTGTTGAAGGCAAAAATTATAAATTATATTTAGGAAATGCTTATACCATAATAGATGAATTAATAAAAAATAATGTCAAAGTAAACCATATAATAACTGATCCACCTTATAATATCTCTCATGAGAATAACTTTAATACTTTAAAATGCCCTAGACAGGGTGTAGATTTCGGTGAATGGGATAAGAATTTTGATCTGTTTTCTTGGATTCCTAAGTATGAAAAAATATTAGATAAAAATGGATCTATTATTATATTTTGTTCCTATAGATATATGAGCTTTATTATCAAAACGATGGAGGAAAGTAATTTAGAAGTTAAAGATATTTTAGTTTGGAGAAAATCAAATCCAATGCCTCGAAATATTGAAAGAAGGTATGTTCAAGATATGGAATTTGCAATATGGGGAGTAAAAAAGGGTGCAAAGTGGATATTTAATAAAGATAAAAACAAACCATATATGCGTAGCTTGTTTGAAACGAGCACAGTATCTGGAAATGAAAGAACAAATCACCCTACACAAAAAAGTTTACAACTAATGCAAGATATTATAAACATTCACACAAATAAAGATGATGTTGTAATTGATCCATTTATGGGAAGCGGAACAACCGGAGTTGCTTGCTTAAATTTAAATAGAAAGTTTATTGGTATAGAATTAGATAAAACGTATTTTAATTTATCAGTAGAAAGATTAAATAAGATTTTTTAGGAGTTATATGGAAAGAGTTAATTTATTGGCATTATCAAAAAATTGTATTTTAGATATAGAAAGTTTTAATAGATACTTTAATTCTGTTTATGCAAGAAATTGTGAAGTAACCATAAAAGAACAAGATAAAAATAGTTTGAAAAATTTTTGTGATTTTGTTATGAGTCAGTGTGGAGATGTCTCATTGTTTAGTGATTTTTATTTTTGCTTTTCAATCGCTCAAATAAGCAAAGAATTTGACATATTAAAAATCACTAAACGTGGCGTTTTAAATATTGAACTTAAAGGAAGTAGAATTGATGATAAACAAATAATTAATCAGTTGGCAAGAAATAGATATTATTGCGGACATCTAACACAAAATATCATAAGTATTGTTTATATCGCAGATGAAAAAATATTTTATGTTTTAAAGGATTCTTTATTGGAAGAAATATCAGTTGATGAGTTTATAGGAATATTAGAATCATTTTCATCTTTTGAAATAGATTATAGAAATATAGAAGATTTATTTAAACCGTCTATGTTTTTAATTTCTCCATTAAATACTCCTGATAAATTTATCGCTGGAGAATATTTTTTAACAGATAGACAACAAGAAATCAAGTTAGAGATTTGTAATTTGTTTTTAAAAGATGTTGAACATAGTAATGTTGTGAAGTTGACTGGAAATCCAGGTACTGGTAAAACTCTATTAATTTATGATATTGCAAAAGAATTAACTAACGAAGGAAATGTGTGTATTATCCACTGTGGGAAATTGTGTCAAGGTCATATTGGAATCAATAGAAGAATTAATAATTTATCAGTAATAAGCATTAAGGATTTAAAACATACAGATATTTCTATTTTTAAATATATTTTAATTGATGAAAGTCATAGAATGTATAAATCACAACTTGACTTAATATTGAGTGAGACTAATGCAAATAGTGTTAAATTATTATTTAGCATCGATCCTAAACAGGTTATGCAAAAAAGCGAAAAAAGAGCTAATATAGATGGAAACCTAGATCTTGTAAAAGATATTGTTAAATATTCTTTAACTAATAAAATACGAACAAATAAAGAAATGGCTTCTTTTATTAAAAATTTATTTGATTTATCTAAACGCAATCCAAATATACAGTATAAAAACATTGAAATAATTAATGTTTCATCAATACAAGAAGCAAAAGATATATTAAGATATTATCAGTCAATAGGATATGAATTTATTTCGTTTACAGAATCTCGATTCAAAAGGCATTTAATTGATAATTTTAAAGGTAATGCAAATACGCATGAGGTTATTGGTCAAGAATATGACAATGTTATTATGTTTTTAGACTCGGAATTTTATTATAGAAACGATGAACTAACCGCATTAGAACATCCTTGTCCAGATTATTTATTTGAAAAACTTTTATATCAAGGGATTACAAGAGTTAGAGAAAAATTGTGTATTGTCATTTTAAATAATATAGATTTAGCAAAAAAAATTATTGAAATTTTGGAAAATAAATGAAAGGAGAAATAGTATGAACAAAGCTGTTATATATGCAAGATATTCAAGTGATAGTCAAAACGAACAAAGTATTGATGGACAACTTAGAGTGTGCAAGGAATATGCTGAAAGAAATGGTTTGATTGTTGTTAATGAATACATTGACAGGGCTATGACGGGAACAAATGACAAAAGGCCAGCACTTCAACAAATGCTTTATGACAGCAAGAATAAAGGTTTTGATTTTGTTTTGGTGTATAAGTTAGATAGGTTTTCAAGGTCAAGATATGACAGCTCTGTTAATCGTGCAATATTACTTAAAAATGGTGTTAAGTTGATTTCAGCAACAGAAAACATTTCAGACGCACCAGAAGGCATTTTGCTTGATAGTGTGCTCGTTGGACTTGCAGAGTATTATTCTGTTGAACTATCTCAAAAGGTTAAACGTGGACTAAAAGAAAGCAGAATAAAAGGACTCTTTACAGGTGGCAGAACTCCTTATGGATACAATGTTGTTGACAAAAAAGTTAGTGTTAATGAAGAACAAGCAAACATTGTTAAGTTAATGTTTGATGAATACATAAGTGGCAAATGTATTAAAAACATTGTAAAGATTTTACATAACAAAGGAATAAAGAACGCATACGGTAAAGATTGGACAATAAACTCTATTTCTAGGATATTAAGAAACGAAAATTATAAAGGTTGTGTATATGCAGACAACACTGTTTACACTAATATTTTTCCTGCAATAATAAGTAAACAACTTTTTGATGAAGTAAATGAAAAATTAAAAATTTCAAAAAGGACTTCTGCTCATCACAAAACAGAAGTAAATTATCTTTTAAGTGGCAAGTTAATTTGTGGTAAATGTGGTAGTTTAATGACCGGAGATAGTGGCAAAGGTAAACTTGGCACAATTTACAATTATTATAAATGCTTCACAAAAAAGAAAAATAAATCTAAATGCGATAAGAAATCTGTTTCAAAAAATCACATAGAAGAAATAGTTTTGTCTGCAACACAGGAATTTATGCAACATACAAACTTAAAAAGTATAAGTAAAGTATTGGCTGATACATATAACAAAAGCATTGAAAAAGATACAATTTTAGAAAGTCTAAATAAAGAACTTCAAGATAATAACAAAAAGTTAAAGAACATATTAACTGCTCTTGAAAATGGAATATTTAACGACACAACAAACGATAGAATGAAAGAACTTGAAATAAGGATACGAGAAATAAAAGAAAAAATTGCTAGCAGACAAAAGCGAACAATCAAACCATTAAGCGAAGAACTTGTATATGAATATTTGAAGTCTTTTAAAGATTTAGATTATTCTCTTGAAAATGCAAAACAAAGACTTATTGATATGTTTGTAAATAGAGTTGTTTTATACGATGATCATTGTGAAATTTACTTTAATATAACTAGTGATAAAAGCAAGCAATTAAAGCTAAGTGAAAAGCCAGATATATCACAAGAAATTGAATATATAGAAAATAAAAAAGAGCAATCTAACCCAATGGGTTCGGATTGCTCGCAATTGGCGGGAAGAGAGGGATTTGAACCCTCGCGCCGGTTTCCCGACCTACACCCTTAGCAGGGGCGCCTCTTCGACCTCTTGAGTATCTCCCCATTTATTCTTTTAGAGTTTAACATATATTTTATTATTTTGTCAATCTTTTTCTTTATAATATTTTAGAGTATTTAATAAAAATTTCTAGTAAATAATATTTGTATTTATTAGAATTAACAATCTTAGAATGTTTGATATATTCAAAATTATGAAAATTTATTGACTTTTTATCGATTTACACATTAAAAAAAATTGAAATTTGTTCTTATTGTTGAAATTTTTAAATTGATAGAAAAATTTATTTTTTGTTGTTAAAAAACTATTATAGATGGTTGTCAACATCATGTATTATATGACTTTGGTATCATCTATTTTTGTAGTTCATTATAAACTTATTAAAACTATTACAATAAAATATTTTACAAATTTTTATAATTTGCAAAATTTATTTATTATTTAAAATTTTATTTGTATTGATAAATTATCAGGTATCAACTTTTGTTTAGTAAAGATTTATTTCAATTAAGATAATATCTTCTAAATTTGTAATTTATTATATTTCTATATCGATAATTTCTATCTTGATAATATCATCATCATTAAATTTAATTGTTATTATATCTCCCTTATTTTTTCCAATTATTTTTTGCATTAATGGAGTTTTTTCCGTATCATAATATAAAACATCACTATTTTCTTTATTTTTATCTGTGGTTACTTTAATAATCTCTCCATTGTCTAAATATTTTATAGTATAAATTGATGATATAATTTTTATTTCTTCGTCGTTTATAATATAGTATTCATAACTTTTATCTTTTAAAATAAGTTTTTTGGTTTTTTGAGGAGTAATATTTTTATCTATTATAAATTCGCAAAATCTTCGTAATGCATTTATTACTGCATTGTTTGATTTTCGTCCTATTTTTTCTCTTTTTCCACCTTTACTGTATGCTGGTAATAATACATCAATATTATTTACAACATCTTGCCATGAAGAAAGATTTTCATACCAAATGATATAATTTATTCTATTTGGATAATCGGTGCAAGTGCTTAAATTGCCAGATTTTGAAAATTCACTATATCCTTTTTCTTTAAGCCACTCTTTAAACAAATTATACATAAATTTTTATACTCCTTATTATTAATTTTGCATTACTTTCTAATTTTTATCTGTAAAAATTTTTTCTTCAATGCGAGGATAAGACTTCATATAACAACCTTTACCTTTGATTGTAATTATTTCACAGCCATATTCTTGAAGATATTTAATATTACGTGCGATGGTTTTTCTATCACAAGGTATGCCACAAATATTGGTTATTTGTTTTGCAATTTTAGTTTGATGTAGTAAACATTTTTCAGACCTTCCATATTTTAAAGCATCATAGACATATAAAATGATAAGTTTTTTGTGTTTTTTCATTTTAACCTCTCTATAAATATTATAATAAAAAACATGGGATAAAATCTACCCATGTTTTAAAAGAATATTAAATTTATCAATTTTTATTTACTATTTTTATTTAATTTATAGATTTATTTTATTCCTTCTATTCTGTACGCATAAAAATTTTCATTTGTTTTACCGAGTTCATAACTGCCAAATGACAATTTTGCTGAATTGTAAGTGTAAGTTGCAAAATTAGAAAATTGTATTCTATCCATTGTTGCTGGGATTGCGTATTTTAAAAAGTTTAAAGTTTTCATGTTGGTTGCTATACTCATCATAGTAAAGTCTGTTCTATTTCTATCAGTTAATTTTATAAAGTCTTGACACTCATATGAATTTACATATCCAAAAACTCTTAAGTATCTGTAAGGTGTTAAATCTATCATTAATGTAGTTCCTCCAACAGCCCCCGAGGTTACTCCATGGTTGATTGCTGCATCATCGCTTCTCATATCATATAGGACATCATAATCAAGACCACTACCACCAGACAAATTCTCAAGTTGTGATTTTATTAGTTGAATATCTTGTTTAATAGTTTCAATTTCATTTGAATTTTGATTAGAAATTGAAGAAACATTAGTTAATGAATTTGAAAGAAGGGTATTGTTCTCATTCAAACTTGAAATATCATTTACAAATTGTTCATGTTCTGCTTCTAGATCATCTACATGAAAAGCAAGACCATTATGAGAATTTAATAGGTTAGAATAATTATAAGATAATACATCAATATCATCAGTAAAAGAAATGTCATTATTTTCTAGTGTTGTAATTCTTGTATTTAAATTTTCTATTGATGAAGTTATGTTTGAATTTGATGTTTTGATTTCAGAAACATCTGTTTTTAATGTTGATATATCACTGACATTTTGGTTTGAAATAGAAGATATTGTGGAAATTGAATTAGTAATTCGTGATATATTCGCTTCTATAGAAGAGATTTTATTTGAAAATTCATTATGTTCATTTTCTAGTCCGTTAACATGAATTGCTAATCCATTATGTGCTGCCATTAAGTTTGAATAATTGCTTATAATATCGTCAATATCTTTTTGAATTTGTGATATATTTGTTGTATTATTTGATATTGATTGATTATTCTTATCTATATTTGATTGTAGTGTGGTTAAACTTTTTTCTAAATTTGTTAATGAATTTTGTATGTCAGATAAATCTAAACTAGGCAAATCTTCAATATTTTGTTTAAGTTTAGGAATAACCACTTTGTTTAGATACCACATTTCTTTTTTTAATTTTTCAACGTCATGAAATAAATTAATCATAAAAAAACTCCTTAGCATAATTTTACTAAAGAGTTTTATTATATACAATATTTACTGCCATTTATTTTGATTTATTCTTTTTAGTCTTTTTTATAAAAATAATCGAAAGAATAATGGTTACGCAGGCAGCAATGATAGAAATTCCTACGATAAGTAAAGAACTTACACCATCAGGGCTTATGTCTGCAGATTTTAAATATCCATTATATAAAGATCCATCTTCTAATATTAGTTGAACTGCTGTAAATTCATTTTTATCATCAAAACCATCATATAAATAAACTCGTTGACCTGCAGTTGCTTTAAGTTCAGTAGGTGATTTATTTATGTCGTAAATAATTGTATTATCTTTTCTTACGCTGGCATTAAAAACAGGATAGACGATTTGAGATGTGTTTGTTGTTAGATAATATTTATATACCCAACCTTGTGTTTGTTCATTTTGCGTTTTTACCAAAATAAAATCTTCATTTTCTTCAATGATGGTAACTTTTTCATTATGATAAAGAATAAAAGGATTTTCATCTATTTTAACAATTTCAGAAGAAAAAGATGGAGAAGAATAAAGATAACAATAAGATGCAATAATAATAGCATCTTGATTAGGGATAAATGACATTAGTGGTGAGAATAACATAAAAAAACTTAATAACAATTTCATGTTTTAATTATTTATCATTTTATTATTTTTGTCAAGTTGTAAATTGTATTATAAATCAAATTTTTAATATTATATGTTAGGACAGTATGATTTTTAAATTTTAAGAGGGGAATACATAATTTTGTAGATATAAAGAAAAAAGCATATCAATTTGATATGCTTAATTTTTTATCTTATAAATAGCAAGGATTTTCAACTTTGTCCCAAATATCTCGGATATATTCATTGTCTATCTTTGCGTTTTTAATAAAATCTTCCTTGTCTTTGAAATATGCAACTTCATCATTGTTTGGTCCCCAACCCATTTCAATTCCATTGTCGCCATGTCTAAATATACAGAACGTTAAATTTTTATATTCAAATCCTGTTTCGCCATAAAACTCGAATGCTTCAAGAAAGTCATTTAAGTCAGGTTTTATATGTCTATTTTCTTTATATAATTTTTTTGCTTTGTTTAGGGAAACTAAGTTGGGAAAAATTACCGTATTCTCGTTAATTTCTCCAAGTCGATTATTATACCAGCCACAATGAGGACACTCCCCATTTCCTGTTTTGCTAGCAAGTAGAGTTTTTCCACAAACATCGCATTTTTTTTCAAATATTTTATCATATTGATTGTATTTCATAATTGTCTCCTTTTAACAATAATGTATATTTGTTTTTTCTCCGTTTGGACCTATGTATTCTGGTCTAGGAGGATGCACTTTATCTTTTAACCAATCCCAGTAATGGTCATGAGGAAAGGTGTGATTATAAGGTGTGATTATGATGAGAGTCGTTGTGTTTCCAATCTCTATCCCAAATAGATTTACCATCAGAATCATACCATCGCTGTTGTAATAATTCTCCAGTTTTTTCATCATAATAATCCGTTCTAGAATTTGGAGGGCAACCTTCAATGTCTGGTATATTCTTTCCAAAAGGTCCATATATAGGGGGATTAATTCCACCACTAGGTTTACACATTCCCATTATAGCACCTCCTGTGGAATTAATTCAAAGTTTTTTGAGATTGTTTCTTCGCATGGCTTACACTAAATTAAAAAGCATATCAATTTGATATGCTTTAATTAAGTTCTATTGCAACCAATCTCTGTCGGTTGTATCGTCCCATATATCTTTCAAAAATTTGCCTTCAACCTTGGCATTGTTTTTGAAATCGTCATCATTGTTAAAAAATGTCGTTTCTTTTGTTTGAGAATTATAAAGTCTAATTTGTGGTTCGTTATTATCATTAAAAACAAGTTCAACAGCATAGTAAACACCATTATATTCAAATTGCATTTCACTATAATTATGCAATGCTTCTATAAATTCGCCTAAATCAGGTTCAAAAGGTTTTCCTTCGCTATATAGTTGTTTTGCTTTGTTTAGTGAGATTAGGTTAGGCATTGCAATAATGTTGGGGTTTTCTTCATTCAAAAAACAATTCCACCAACCGCAATAAGGACATTTTCCTTGTTTATAAATGTCAACATCTATTGTTTTTTTGCACACCTCGCACTTTTTACTATATTTTTTTTCATTATTCATATATTTTCTCCTTTTAACAGTAACTTGAATTAGTTTTTTCTCCATTAGGACCAGTATAAGGAGGTCTAGGATTATTATTATTTCCCCAATTAACATAATGATCATGTGGCCATTCATGTTCGCCACCGCCATGCGACCAGTCGCGATACCAAATTATTCTACCATCTGGTCCATACCAACCCTGTTGTAGAAGTTTTCCATTTTCGTCATATAAATCTATTCTTGTATTTGGCAACCATATTCTTGGTAAAGATCCAACTCTTCCAGTTTGAGAATTTATTCCGCCACTTGGTTTACACATTCCCATTATAGCACCTCCTGTGGAATTAATTCAAAGTTTTTTGAGATTGTTTCTCCACCGATGCCAATAAGTTTGAATTTTAAATTCTTGCCGATCTAGGTTAAACAAAGGGATATAATTTTATAGGAAAAGGTGCCTTTTATATGTTAAGTTTCTTGTAAAAAATCAGTTGAGGTCACATTATTCCATAAGTTTCTTAATAGTTTTCCATTTATTTTTGCATTTTGTTCAAAATCAGATATATCATTAAATAATTGTTTTTCATTTGTTTGTATATTCAATAACGCTATTTTTTCATTATCATCATCATATAAAACGCCATATCTTATATTATTTAAAGTAAATTCAACTTCTCCATAGTTTTGATAAGTTTCAAGAAAATCATCAAAGTTGGCTAATGTGGCTGGCTTACCACTATTATACTGCTTTATAGCATTATTTAAAGAGGGGATATTTCGTATTCCAGCAACATTAGGATGTTGATATGCTTCTTCTGATTGAAGCCAACCACAATTTGGACATGCATTACTATTCCCATATTGATCAATTTCAAGCATATTCTTACAAACATCACATTTTGCTATTCTTTTAATTTCTTGTTCCATTTTTTCTCCTTTAACAAAAATTATTATCTACTGCAGAATGTTCTTTGCCTCTTTGAGGACCTTTGTTAGCATCCCAAGTCCAATAATGGTCATGTGGGCGAGGGTAACCATGATTATAGTCTCTATTATGAACAACCCAACAATCTGCTCCATACCATCTTTGTTGAATGAGTTCTCCTTTGTCATTATACAAATCTACTCGGACGTTGGGTTTTTTGTACTTGCGTGGCAAACTTCCTAATTTCCCAACTTCTTTTTCAACTCCGCCACTTGGTTTACACATTCCCATTATAGCACCTCCTGTGATAAAATTTCAAAGTTTTTTGAGATTGCTTCACCACCTGTGCCAATAAGTTTGAATTTTAAATTCTTACCTATTAAATTTTTTACTTTTAGTTCGGTTTTAAAAAGCCCTACTACATTATATTTAGTTTTAACTTTTATATCATCCAAATACCATTCAATTCTGCTTACATTTTCACAAATTATAGTTATTTCCCCCAGATAATTATCAACATTAATTGAACAAATTGCAGGTGCTGAATAATATAATTCATTGTTTGTTATCAAGAACAGTTTACTGCTTTCTGTTTTTAAATAATCATAATCACCCCACTCCACATTCTCATACGGATTTTTTATTAGGGGAATGTTATTTTGTTTTATTTCAATTCCGCTCCCGCCAAATTTTTCTAAATCTGCAATAATCTTCCAACGATAAACAGAATTTCTTTCATTATATTCAAGCAAAGCCTTGTTGAGATGACTTGCAAATTCCATTTCCGAGCAATTGTTGACTTTTATAAAGTGCTCTTGTGCTTCTTCTCCGTAGCCAAGCCTAACAGAGTTTTTAAAATGTTTAACTCCATGACAGCGAGAACAAATTGCAACAATAACTTTTAAAGTTTGTGTTTTCTTTTCTGTATTAAATTTCCATTCTTCGTGAACATCAAGGTCGTTTGTTTCAAAGCCACAAATTTCGCACTTTCCATTTGCTCTTTTAAGTGCAAACTGGCGAAGTTTATCCCAATCTTTTTTAGATAGCGTTTTGCTAAAATCGTTGTTCCAAGCACCTTTTGGGAGCATATTGATAGTTAATTTTAAGTCTTCCATAATTTGCTCCTATATTTCCGGATAAAGTTCACCAGCAAAATATTTTCTAGTGAACTCACTCAGTCCAATTTTTTTGATAAGTTCTTCGCGGTTGTATGGATCAATTGCTTTTATATTTCCTGTCATTTCTTTAAATGGTGTGCCGTAGCAGAGGATTGCACTTGGTTTGATTTTTTCCATCATAATTTCATAGCCTTGCATAAAACCTTTTTTATTGTCTTCTCTTGTGTAGGTTGATACTGCCACGACAGAGCCTTCTTCAACACCATCGCAAAAAAATTCGAAGCAATCATATGAACCCCATGAAATTGTTGGTATTACAAGCATACCTTGTTTTTGCCAAAAAGCACCGCACCAGCGATTTTTGAAAACACTGTCAATTTGCCTAGCAAGAGGCATATCCTTATAAGTGCTAAATTCAGGAGTAAGCAAAGCATAATATTGGTCTAATTTTTCAAGTGATTGCTCGGGTTTTTCATAGACTGTTTCAAAATTCCAATCATAAGTGAAGAAATGAATTGTTTTATTTTTATTTTCTTCATCATTATTTTTTGTTTTTAGATAATTTAATAATTCTATTTTATCTAAGTCTATATTTTGTTTTTTGATCAGTGGCATCCCATACTTGCCACTTTTTTCAAACTCGTTTCTCACAAGTTTTTGTTTCTTTTTTCGCTTTTCTTCTTCATAATCTTTTTCATTTTCTGTAATAGAGAAAAGCGAATTTAATTGTTCATTATTTAACATTTTAATTCTCCTTTTATATTAAATTTTTTATATAGAAAGAGATTAATATAGAGAAATTTGCATTTTCAATGTTTTATGTCAACTTTTTATTTTAGATTACAAATTTGTTATATAAGGAAGCCATTCTAAATAAACTATTATATGAGATTTTTGGTTATTAAAAAGAAGTCCATAATAATTTTGCTTGCCGCTATTGTGGCTCTTGCAAGGACACAGCGGGGAAGATGTCAAGTTAAGACAGTATAAATTTTTGGCATACAAACTTGAATTTGAAAAAGTTATAGTTTAATATCTTTTTATAAAAGTTTGTGAAGAGATTCTTTACAAACTTTTTTGTTAAAAGTCGAAAATTTTTTATTAGAATAAGGAGAAAAGATGATATAATGGAAAAAGCACCTAGTGAATATTCAAAGTATTGGACTGCACCTTATGAAGAAGTAAATCATTTTTATTTTCATGCTTATGATATGGGAATTACGAGAATAATAGAATATTCTAGAAAAGCTATTGATTTTTTGAATCGTAATGGAGATTCAATAATCTCGTTCAAAGCAACAGGTAAAAAATTTTATTCCACTTATAAATATGACACTGAAACTAATGAATTTATGATAATTTCTAAGGATGGTAAAATTGTTACTTACTATGAGCCGGAAGATGGTATAGATTATTTCTATGGTCAATTTGATGAATATGGAGATTTTTGGTTATAAAAGGAGAAAATAATGAGTAGAGTGGTAGAAAATGGGAAATTGGTTGAGCAAGAGAAAAATAAATGTAAGGTATGTGGTTTAGGTAATATTGAACATGATTTTGGTATATGTGAATATTGTGGCTGGGAAGCTGATGATTTGCAAAACGATATGCCAAATTACAGCGGTGGAGCAAACGATATGAGTTTGAATCAGTACAAGCAGTTTTGGGAGAAAAATAAAGAAGACATCTTAAAAAATCTTTCTAAAAATAGATTTTATGCAATTGACAAAGCAAGAGAATTTTATAAAGAAAATTTTGAAAAAATAAATTTAGATTATTATAGATCGAAAGATCCTGATTATGATGCAAAAATGCAAAGAGCAAAGGAGAATAGACGAAAAAGAGATTTAGAAATGGAACAACAAAAATTAGAAAAAGACAATAATGACGAAGAAAGTGATTATGAATTTGAAAAATCGTATAAAAAGCAAAAACTTGTGAGAAATCAGTTTAAAATGGTTGGAAAGTATGGTATGCCTATTATTAAAAAACAAAAAATTGATCTAGACAAAATTGACTTATTGGGATATGTCAAAACCAAACCTAATGATGAAGAAAATAAAGATAAAACTATTCATTTTTTCACATATGATTGGAACTTTGAAAGTGTATTTGATAAACCAGAAAAAGCTATGGAAAAACTTGACCAATATTATGCACTTTTAAGTCCAGAGTTTAGTTTGTATTGGGATATGCCAAAAGCCGTGCAAATATACAATACTTTTAAAAATAGGTGGTGCGGTGCATTTTGGCAGAAAATGGGGAAAATTGTGATTCCAACAATATGTAGTGCAGGCGAAGAAAGTTATGATTTTTGTTTTGATGGAATTGAAGAAGGTTCTGTTGTGGCAATATCAACATACCGCAGAGAACAATATAAACGGGAAATTTTAAAAAGTTACAACAAAATGCTGGAAGTGATAAAGCCTTCTGCAATTATAATTTATGGGGAAGCTTTCCCTGAAATGAAAGGCAATATAAAAGTTATTAGTCCGTTTAATAGGGAAGAGCTTATAGCCAAAATGGGATTTGAAGAATTTATGAAAAAATATCTTGCTGGGGAATTATATCCATCTAGGTAGGTGTGTTATGGATAAATTGAAACTTACAATAGAGTTGCTTCCCAAAGGTGCTTGGGGAAACGATTTAAGTATTATATTGTCTAAAAAAGATTGGAATATATTAAGAGAGTTTGCTTTAAAAAGAGCAAATGGAAAATGCGAAATATGTGGTTATGAAACAAATGACCTTGATGTACATGAAGAATGGAAATTTGATATTAAAAACAAAGCACAAACTTTAAAAGATATAATTGCAATTTGTAGTAAGTGTCATGGTGTTAAGCATTTTAGAAATTCAAAACGATTAGGGTTTGAAGAAGAAGCAAAAAAACATTTTATGGAAGTTAATGATTGTAATGAATTAGAATTTGCTTCTCATTTGGCTCAGGCGGAAATTTTATTCAACGAAAGAAATGAAATATATTTTTGGAAAATGGAACTAAATTTAGCAAAGTTTGGTGGAAAAGATATTCCTATCCCAAATATAACAAGGTTAAAGATATTGAATCCTTATAGCGAAAATGATTTGGAAAGTTTAAAAAATGAAGCTAGTTTTTCGCCTAGAATTTTAGATATAGAAGTGAACAATTATTCTGGTGATATAATTGTTAAAAGTGATAAATCAAATAAAGTAAGTTGGTATGTCGATAATAAACTAGCAAAAACTCAATATAATTTTGCATATGTTTTAAAATCAAGTTTCTCTATTATTGGTCTAAAGGCTGAAAGTATATATTTTAAAATACATGGCGATTATGGAGAAATAAATTCAAAAGAATTTAAATTAGAAAATTGGGGATATTAAGTATCCTCTTTTTTGTTATAAAAAGCAAAAAATAAAAATATGTTATTATATGAAACTTCTGACGATTAAAAAGAAAACTATTTTGATTATTTTTGTTTTAGTTGCTTTTGCAAGTATAATTTCGGTGTTGGCAATAACAACTTCATCTATGCCTAAACCAGAATATACCATTGTCATCGATGCAGGCCACGGTGGGAGAGATGGTGGAGCAATTGGAAAGACTACGGGCATTACTGAAAGTGAATTAAATTTAAAATATGCTCTTACCCTTAAAAACCTTTGTGAAGATTTTGGAATTGGTGTTGTGATGACTCGAAGTGATATGAATGGATTATACGATGAAAGTGCATCAAACAAGAAAAAGAGTGAAATGGAAAAACGAAAAAAAATAATTAATGAAAGTGGTGCTGACCTTATGGTAAGTATTCATATGAATAGTTTCCCATTATCATCTTCACAAGGTGCATATGTTTTTTATGCTAATGGAAGTGATAAAGGATTTGAACTGGCGAAATCTGTTCAAACATCTTTATGTTTATCTTTTGAAACAGCAAGAAAAACCGTTACAGTTGGAGATTATTTTGTTCTAAATTATTCAAATATTCCTGCAATTTTGATTGAATGTGGATTTTTATCAAATCCTGTAGAAGAAATAAAATTGCAAGATGATGAATATTGTAAAAATTTTTGTTATTCTATACTTGCAGGTATTATATCCTATTTTCAAATGTAATAAAATTATATTTATTGACTAAATAAATAAGTTTTGATAAAATTTTGTCATGTGGATTTTATATTTAGTCATTTATTCTTTTTTGATAGGTTTTTATACTATATATAGGAAAAAAGCGACGGAAAGAACAAATATACTATTTGTTCTTTCATTATCAAGCACTATAGGATTTTTATTAGTTTCTTGGAGTATAGTAGAGTCATTTCAAATAAGTATAAACAATGTTTTAATTATTTTTGTGAAAGCATTATTAATTTCATTTGGTTGGATTTTTGAACTTATTGCATTAAACAAATATTATATATCTTCCCTTCAACCAATAAGTTCAATAAAAGTTATTATAACTTTTATAGCAAGTATTTTAATCTTTAATGAATCACTTTATTGGTGGAGATTTGCAGGTGTAGTTATAATTTTTTTAGGATTAATCATTCTTAATCAGATTGATAGAATTATATTAAAGAAACATTATAAACAAGAAAAAATAATCAAAAGAATAGAAAAAAATGATAAAATAATTATAAAATTTTTGAGTAAATTAAACTATAAAAATGAAAGTAAACAAATAATTAAAAGTAGAAAATTTTATCAACAAACATCAAAGCATAATGTGTTTAAGAGAGAAAAAATGTTGGCGATAATGTTTTTCTCTTTTTCATGTTTGTTTAGTTCTATTTCAACTATTCTAGACAAGTTTATAATTGATAAAGTATCTTCAAACCAAATGCAATTTTGGTATATGTTTTTTCTTGCAATCTTGTTATGGATTTATTTTCTTATTGTTTGTTTAAAGAAAAAGAAAATATTAATTAAAAAAAGCGACTGGAAAAATTATTTAATTTATATTATATCTATAATTTTAATTGTTGCAGATAGATTATTATTTATAGCACTTGAAGAACCTAATATTTCAATGTCAGGTATTTCTATTTTAAAACAATTGTCATTTATAGTTTCCATTATTTTAGGTGGAATTTTGTATAAAGAACCAGGATTGAAATATAAATTCATAGTTATAATATTAATTTTGATTGGAACAGTTGTTGTTATAATTTAATTTTTAAGAAACATCTTTATTTTTCAGTTGTAATATGATATAATTTAATTATGGAAATAAAAGCATTATTAAAATTAGAAAAAAAATATTTAAAGCATTGTGATTATGTTTTGACAAATGCCAAAGTTTTGTATTGGAAAAAAGATTTTAAAACAGAAAAGGTAGATTTAACAAGTGAGGATAATCAAGATTTAGTAAATCGAATTATTCTTAGAAATCAAATTAGTGAAATAAATAAGTCTATCAACCATTTTCTTGTTGATAGATTAAAAAAAGCAAATTTAGAAATAAAGCCTTATATAAAAAATTATTGGAATGAAATAATAGAAGGATTTGGTTATACAAAAAATAATTATTCAAATCCAAAATCATTTCATGAAACTTTTCTTAATAATAAAGATTCTCTTTTGTATAGAAAATTCCCAGATTGTTTAACTGCAGAATCAATGAGAAATTATATTATTTATTTGAAATATTATTTGAATAATCTAAAAAGGTTTGGGCACAAAGATGCTTTATTAGCAGCAAAACAATATTTTGCTGAAGATGAAAGAATTAAAGCATATTATCAAGAACCAGCGTTGCCAGATAATTGGGCAGATATTTATAAACAAATAAAATTTTTGAAATCAAGAGAACATTTATTAAATAGTGAAGATGAACTTTCTGATGTTGAGAAATAATAATAAAAAAGACTGCAAGGTTAAACCTTTTTAATACTAGCAAAAAATAAAAGGGACTTTCTTTTATAAGTAAAGTCCTTTTTTATATTAGTTACAAAAATAATAGATTGAACTTGTTATTATTTAAGTTTTATTTGTTCATTGTAACGAAGTTTTAATATACGGTAATAAATTTTGGTTAATTGTTCGGGTGTTTCTTTCATACCTTTTTTTAGCCATGTTATTTCTAAATTGAAAAGTTCACCAATAAACATTTGAATAGAATATTCTCTTATTCTTGATTGTTTGTCATTATGATATAAATAATAAAATGCTTTATGATAACAGTTATATAAAAGTCCTTCAAGATTTCTATTTAGAAATAATTTTATATAGTCAGAAAATTTTTGAAAGTTTTTTAATGTTGTCAGCATAATATTAGGTGTTTGAAAATTTAGTTTTCTTTCATCTTTTATTTCATTTAATGTTTCAAAGAATTTATCTTGAATGAAAGTTTCAATTACATTTTCTTTCGTTTTATAATTTCTATAAAAACCCATACGACTAACACCAGATTTTTTTATTATTTCCGATATAGTAATATTTTCAAAATCTTTTTTTTCAAGTAAATTAAATAATGCCTTTGTAATACAATCTTTAACAAAAATGTTGGTTTTACTTTTAGATTTTTCCTGATACATTTTACAGCCTTTTATCACACTTTTAATTTTTTATAGAATAATACTTTGCTATGAACAATATAAATGTTATAATTTCGACTGTTACAATTGTAACATATAAAAAATAAAAAGAAAAGAAATTTTTGTTTAACGGAGAAAAATATGATAAGACTTATTGTTGATAGCACATCAGAAATAGATATGGAAGATGCAAAAAAGATTGGTATAGAACTTTTGCCAATGAAAGTAATGATTGATGATGAAGAATATAAAGTGGGAGTAAATTTAACAACAAAGGAATTTTTTGATAAGTTGAAAGTTTGTAAGGTATTGCCTAAAACAACTCAAATCAATGCAAGTGAATATTTAGAAGTAATTGAAAGAGTTTTAAATAATGGAGACGAAGCATTTGTAATGTGCTTATCAAGTGCATTGTCAGGTTCTTTTAATAGTTTAAGAATTGCAAAAGATGAAATAAATAGTGACAAAGTGGAAATCTTTGATACTGAAACAACAACATTTGCATATAAAGCCTTGATTGATGAAGCATTAAAACTTATTGACCAAGGGGTTTCTTTGCAAGAGTTAAAATCAGAAATGGAAAAATTAAAGAAAAAATTAAAATTATTTGCTGTTATTGATAATGTGAAATATTTAATTAAAGGTGGGAGATTATCTTTAACTAAAGGATTGACTGCTACGGCACTAAATATAAAGCCTATTGTTTCAATTATTGACAAAAAATTGCAAATGGTGTCCAAATCAATAGGTTTTAGTTTGGGTATGAAAGCACTTTGCAAGATGATTTCAAATGTTGATACAAATAGGTCAATGTATTATGCACATTCAAATGATGAAGAAAAGGCAGAAAAACTCAGAAAAACAATAAAAGAAAGTATTGGAATTGATTTTAATAAAATTTGTGGTATAGGTCCTGTGATTGGAACTCATGCAGGTCCAGGTTGTGTTGGTGTTGCTTATTTTGAAAAATAAAATATTTGCTAGACAAAAGAAATGAATTTTGATATTCTATTATAAAAATAAGGAGATTTTTATGTTTATTGCTTTATCAGGAATTTCTGCGAGTGGGAAAAATACAGTTATGCAAAATTTAATTGAAAGAAGAAAAAATTTAAAAGTTTTGCAAAAATCATCTTGCACAACAAGAAAACCAAGAAATACTGATAAAGATTTTCAGACTTATGTTTATTTAACTAAAGAAGAGTTTGAAAAGGGAATAAAAGATAATATTTTTATAGAGCATGAACTTGTTCATGATAATTATTATGGAACATTAAAGTCTGCTTTTAATCAAGTTATTGATGATAAAGACAATGATTATATGAGAGATATTGATGTTAAGGGGACAGTTAACATAAAAAAATATTTGACTGGTAAAGCAAAAATGGTATCAATCTTTTTAGACGCACCTGACGATGTTTTAAAACAACGTTTAATATTAAGAGGAGAAAGCCAAGAACAAATAGATAAGAGATTGTCGAGAAGTGAACTTGAGAGAAGTTTTAAAAAATATTATGATTTGGTTATAGAAAATATAGATTTAGAAAAAACTTTAAATACGATTGTTGATTTTCTAGATAATGAAAGAAATAAATAAAATTTATTTTAAATCAATTAATAATTGCAAAAGATTTTAATATATTTAAAAATTGTGCTATTATATAAATGTTTGCGAAGGAGAAAATTATGGTTGATTTAAATGAATTACAGAAAAGAATATATGATAATAAAATAAAAAAAGGATTTAATACTACAGATATTTGCAAAGAATTTTGTTACATACATGGAGAGGTTTCAGAGGCATTTGAAGCATACAATAAAAATTTCGAGAAAAAAGAATTAGGAAAAGAACTGGCTGATGTTGCAATATATCTTTTAGGTCTTTGTGAAATATTGGGCTTTTCTCTTGAAGACGAAATTCTAAAAAAAGTTAAAATTAATGAAAAAAGAATTTATATTGATGGTAAAAAGATAGAACCTGCAGATGAAGAATAAACGGACTTATATGTTCGTTTTTTTCTTTTTGTAAAATTCTAGATTTTACAAAAACCATCATTTTTTTATTTTTTATGACACTTTATTATTAAGGTATTTTCTCTGTTTAATTATATAATTAAAATCATGGAGAAAATATGAAGAGTAAGTTGCGTTTTGGTGTTTTATTTTTTGTTTTTGCATTGGTGTTTTTTATATTATCAAGGGCTAGTATATATAATGTGATTTTTCCATTTTCATTTTCTATGTTGTTTGCTCTTGCATGGGCAAATCAAAAAGTTTGGTTGCTTTTTCCGTCATATCTGATAGGAACTATAGCGAATAATTATAGTTTTGAAGGAATTATATCAAGCATTGTTACGATTTTTATGTTGGCACTTCCTTATTACATACATATAGTTTTAAAGAAACCAATGAAAAAATGGGAGTTATTTATCTATGCAGGATTAAGTCAAATTGCTTATTTGATATTTAATATTTTAGGTGGCGAAAATCCTCTATATTATGTTACGACAATATTATTAGGTCTTTTATTTCTGTTTATATCAATATCGATTTTTGAACCACTTATTATCAGAGGAATGCGATATAAATTGACGACTTCAGAGTTAGTGTGTGGAGCAATAGTTTTAATGGCGATGAGTGATGGATTATCAACTTGTGATATTTATGGTTTTTCATTATTAAAATTGGTAGTTTCTTTTTTAGTTTTAACTATATCATATACATCAAATATTTCAGTAACATTATTGTTTTCATCAATCATGGGAATAGGAACACTTTTAAGATCTAATAATCCAGTTTATATTGCACCATTTATAATATGGGCTCTTGCAATAATTATGTTTAGAATGAGAAATAGATTTTTTCCAGCAATTGCGATAATTGCTAGTGAGATGCTTATTGTGTTTTATTTTGATTTATATTATTCCTTCTCGGTTTTAACTTTTTTGCCAGTAATTCTCAGTGCTCTAGTTTTTGTAGTATTACCAACAAAAATTTATGATGAAATATCAGTTTTATTAACAAATAATAATGATAGACTTGCAATGAAAAATTTAGTTAATAAAAATCGTGAATTATTATATAGAAGACTTAACAATTTGTCTGAAGTGTTTTGTGAGATGAATCAAGTTTTTAGAAAACTTATTAAGCGAAATATGAGTGAAGAAGAAGTAAAGGATATGCTTTATGAAGAGATAAGAAGTTCAGTTTGTAAAGATTGTCCAGAACAAAAACATTGTCATAGAACATTTAGCGAAGATACAAAAAGAATTTTTAAAGAATTGATTACCATTGCATTTGAAAGGGGGAGAATAACTCTTCTTGATCTTCCTAGTTATCTCTCTTCAAGATGTGGAAAAGCGAATTATCTTATTAGTGAAATAAATACACTTACCAAGCAATATAAATCATATTCTCAACTTGTTGGAAATGTTGATACAAGTAAATTATTAATATCTGACCAACTTTCTGGTATATCTGGGATAATGAAAAGTTTGGCAAGTGAAGTTGATTACAATGTATCTTTTGATAATGTAAGGGAAGGAAAACTTATTGACGAACTTGCAAGTAATAATATAATTTGCTCTGATGCTGTTGTATATGAACAAGATGCAAAAACTACAATGACATCAATAGTTGTTCGAGATGAAGATGTAAATAAATTAAAATTGCAACAAATTGTTTCAAAAATTTGTGGTAATAAAATGACGATATCAGAAACATATCCATCGACAAAAGCAGGAATGATAAATGTTAATTTAAAAACGGCACCTATTTATGATTGTTTGTTTGGACTTGCCAATCAACCTAAAACAGGAAACAACATTTCGGGTGATTGTCATAGCATAGAAAGGCTTGATGGTGATAAATTTATGTTTGCAATATGTGATGGCATGGGAAGTGGTAAGGAAGCAGGAGAAAAAGCAGAAACAGCCATCAATTTGGTAGAAAATTTTTATAAAGCAGGCTTTGAGAATGAAATTATATTGTCTTCTGTAAATAAACTTTTAAATCTTGAAAGCGATGATATATTTTCAACTATAGATATATGTGTGATTGATTTGAAAAATGGAATTGCTGATTTTGTTAAAATGGGAAGTGCTTCATCATTTATAAGAAGTCAAGATGAATGTAAAATTTTGGAATGCCAAACATTGCCGATAGGCGTTTTACAAGATGTTTCACCACTTACTAAAAAAGTTGTTTTAAAAGACAAAGATTTTATTATTTTATGTTCTGATGGAATAAGTGATACGTTTGGAAGCGACCAAGAAATGAAAGACTTTATATTAACTATTAAGACTGCAAATCCACAAGAGTTTGCAGATATAATTTTAGAAAAAGCATTGGCAAATAATAATGGTTATGCAGTTGATGACATGACTTGTCTTGTTGTTAAAATTTTTTAAGTGCATTTGATATGCACTTTTTTATTTTATAAAGATAAATTTTTGATTAATTTTAATAAAAAATTGAAAAAATACAAAAAAAATAACAAAATAATAAAAAAAATATTAATTTTTTCCCAATTATATAAAAATCATATTGCAAGCATATTTAATTTATTGTATAATAACTTATAAGATATTAAGGAGTTTTTAAATGCTTGATTGTGAAAATTTTATTTTTGAAAACAAATTATTTAAGAGTGGTGAAATTATTGGAGTAGGTTGTAGTGGTGGAAGTGATTCCCTTGCACTTTTACATTATCTTGCAAATAATCAAGAGAAATTTGATATTGAGGTTGTGGCAATTCATGTGGATCATGAAATTCGTGAAAATAGTTATATAGATGCTGATTTTGTAAAAGAAAAAGCACGTGAATGGGGTATAAGGTTTTATAAGTTTAGGGTAGATGCCCCAAAGATTGCAAAGGAAAAAGGTATAAGTCTTGAGTCTGCAGCAAGAGAAGCAAGGTATGGTGTTTTTAAAACATTATTAAAGAAAGGGCTTATTGATAAAATAGCACTAGCCCATCATATATCAGATCAGGCAGAAACAATTTTAATGCATCTATTTAGAGGGGCAGGAATTGCTGGTGCAAAAGGTATGAGTGCTATAAGTGATAAAGTTTATGTTCGCCCATTTTTGAACACTACTAAAGATGAAATATTGCAATATTTAGCAGAAAATCATTTAGATTATTGTGAAGATGAAACAAATGAAGATATAAGTTATAATAGAAATTTTGTCCGTAATGTTTTAATGAAAGAAATTAAATCACGCTGGCCAAATGTCGAACAAGCATTGGTTAATTTTGCAAAATCTGTGAAAGATGATGATGAATATATAAATAAACAAATATACGCTGAAGCAATTATAACAGAAGACAAGGTTGTAAAAATTCCTACATCATATTTTCTATATGATAAGGCACTTGTAAGCAGAATTATTTTTAGAGCAGTGAAATCAATAGGAATAAATCAAGATATTGAAAGAAAACATATTGAAGCAATAAGCGAACTTGCCCTAAAAGGAGATAATGGTAAACGTTTGTTTTTACCTTTTGAAGCAATAGCAATCAAAGAATATGATTATTTGACTATTTATAATAGACATAAAGAAGAGGTAAAGTTTGAACAAGAATTGAAATGTGGAGAATTTGACGTTCCGAATTTTGGTAAGTTAGTTGTTAAAAGAGTTAAAGATTTTTCTATTTTGCCAGGTCAGTTATTAATAGACTATAGAAAAGTTCCAAAAGATGCTGTTTGGAGATTTAGACAAGATGGAGATGTCTTTACAAAGTTTGGTGGGGGGACTAAAAAACTTAAATCTTTTATGATAGATAAAAAAATCCCTGTCCGTCTTAGAGATTATATTCCTGTGCTTGCAAGTGGAAATGAAATATTTGCAATTGCAGGTGTTGAAATATCTGATAAAGTTAAAGTAGAAAATGTCCCTACAGCATATTTAATCGAAGTGAAACATTAAAAAATAAAATTGAAATAAAGAAAACTCTGTGAATGAGTTTTCTTTTATTTTTTGATTACCTTGACTAACAAATTTTATTTTGATAAAATATGTTTTATAAGACAAATGTTTTATTTACTTTATAAAAAATGCGAGAGTGGCGGAACGGCATACGCGCAAGTTTCAGATGCTTGTGGTTTTTACCTTGTGGGTTCAAATCCCATCTCTCGCACCAAGTGAGAGCAATCCGAACCGATAGGCGAGGAATATTTTTGTTTGTACTCTTATTTCTTCACTTTTCGTTTTTCACTTTTCTTTTACACTCGGATTATTTTTGAAATAAGAAATAAAAAAGAAGAAAGAAAAGTTATAGGGGCATTAAAAGATAATCGCTAAATTCAAATCCGTATTTCTTTCTTTTTGTTTTGAAATTTGATAATTGTATGATATAATTGTTTTACAGTTAAAGAGGTAAATTTAATATGAAAGTTATTGTTGATAAAAGAACTGAATTTATAGGTATAATTTTGATGTTAAGCAAATATAATCAAAAATATGAATTTTTAAAAAATGCCTATTCAAATGAAGAATATATTAATGATATAATGCAATGGTTTAATAAATACAAAAATGACGAATTTATTAAATTGACTAATGAAATCATAGACAAATATGAAAATTTTAATTATGCGACACCTCTCGATTTAGTTTTGAGGTATTTTGATACAAATTTCAATCGTGTTGAAAATGCTGATAAACCCGAATATTTTGATATATTAAATGGAAGATTGATTCAAAAATTTTTACATGAACTTCCTAGTTTTGCAAATAGAACAAAATTCGAAGAGTTCTACAAAAATCATTCTGATTTTTATAATATGTGCATTAATTTTCAACAGAAATATTTGCAAGAACTTCCTTTGAATATTGAACAATATTTTTTAAATTTTTATGGCACAGACAAATCTCCAAATGTGCGTTGCAACTTGCTGTTAACAAATAGTTGTCGCGGTGGTTTTGGTGTAGGAATTAATGGCATATTATATCCTTCATTAATTGTGGATTTTAAAGGCGAAAAACAATTTCCTTGCTCATTTACATTTTTATTTCATGAAATGAGCCATCCTGTTATCAACCCATTAACAGATAAATATTTAAAAGGAAATGTAGAAACAAAATTAGAAATTCAGCATTACGGAAAAATTAAATCAATTATCAACGACTCCATAATTCGTGCGGCTGAAATTATTTTATGCAAACATATGCAGTGCTCCACTGAATTTATTGAAAGAAAAATAAATATGGAAAAAGCCCAAGGGTTTGAGCATATCGAAAAAGTTGTTGCTTGCCTTGAAAATTATTCAAGCCATCGAAAAAGATATCCAAACATAGAATCTTTTTTCCCAATATTGCTTGATACGGTGGTTGATCAAATAAAATCTCATGATGAAGAATTAAACAAGTAAAGTGAATTCTCAGTCGCACATAGCCAACACCAACTTTGACTTGTGGTCGGTTCGGATACTTTATCACTTGTCGCACCAAAATTAATATTTTTTTGCTATATTTGTTTTAATAGTTGCCAAAAATATTTTAATTGTATATAATGTTTATATCCATAAAGAGTGTGCGAGGGACAGCCCCGATGACCACACAGCAACCTGTATATTCAAGGTGCTAAAGGCTGACCGATGGAATAAGATAAAATTAAATCCCCATCGGTATCGATGGGGATTTTTTTACTCTCTTTATGGAAATAAAATACAAGGAGAGAAAATGGAGTTATTAAAAGAAATGTTACGAAAATCAGATCAAGTTTGGTTTTATGTAAATAACGAAAAGGTAAAAGATTTTTTAAAATTTGCAAAAAATAATGATTGTAAATGGATAAACGGCAAAGAAATAGATGTTAATCATGATATTTGTGGCTTTCATATGAGTGTTTCAAGAGATTTTAAATTAGGTTATGTTTCAAATATGTGCTGGCATTTTGAAAGAAATGTGAATGTCAGAAAGATTATGTTTTAAGGATATAAAGGAGAAGAGTATGAAAAAAATAATTACAAGTGAAAGTGTTAATATTGGTCATCCAGATAAAACGTGCGATTATATTGCAGATGCATTTTTAGATGAAGCATTAAAGCAAGATAAAAATAGTCAAATGGCAGTTGAATGTGCTATTAAAAATGATAAATTATTTATATACGGCGAAGCAACAACTAAAGCACAGATAGATTATGAAAATATCGCTAAAAAGATATTGCGAGATATAGGATACGAAAATGAATTTACTATTATTAAGGAATTAAGTAAACAAAGTCCAGATATAGCAAGTGCCGTTGTGAAAAGAAAGTTATGTGCTAATGATCAAGGCATAGTTTATGGTTATGCAACAAACGAAACAAAAGAATATATGCCATTACCTATAGTTGTTGCCCATAAATTAATGCAAACATATGAAAAGTTTAGAAAAAATACCAAAGATTTTTTTGCAGATGCAAAATGTCAAGTTTCAGTTTTATACGAAGATAAAAAGCCAGTATTTTTTGATACAATATTAATTTCAGTTTCTCATTCTGATAAACTCGATATTGAAGAGATAAAACAGAAAATATATATAAATGTCATAGAAAAAGTTTTATTTCAATATCCTGAATTTGTTCAAAAACAAACCAAATTTATTATCAATCCAAGTGGAAAATTTACAATTTGGGGTTCGTTTGGCGATAGTGGTTGTGTAGGTCGAAAGATTGTTGTTGATACTTATGGTGGTGTTGGAAGAGTTGGTGGAGGGTGCTTTAGTTCTAAAAATGCAACAAAAGTTGATAGGTCAGGTGCATATTATGCTAGATATGTTGCTAAAAATATTGTTGCAGATGGATTTGCCGATGAGTGTGAAATTCAGGTTGGTTTTTCAATTGGAATGTCAAAACCAATAAGTTTATATATAGATTGTTTCAATACTAATCATGTTGATATGAAAGAAATTTTTGATTTTGTTTATAAAAATTTTGATTTTACTTTAGATAATATCATTTATGAACTTGATTTATTAAAACCTATTTATAAAAATACTGCTTGTTATGGCCATTTTGGAAGAGAAGAATTCTCTTGGGAAAGAATAAAAAAATTATCTTGAAAAAGAAAATAATTAATGTTATAATACCCATGATAAAGGTTAATTATGGCTAAAATAAAAATATTTAGAAGTCCAAAAGACTTAAATAATTTTGAATTTTCATCACTTGAAAACATATTATGTGCGTGTGAACTTGTTGGTAGACCTGATATATATAGTCTAATTGATAAAGTTCAAGAAAAATATCTTGTTTGTGCTTGTGATAATGATGATGAAATTGTTGGTTTTATGGCAGTTGAAAATGAAGATTATAATCTTTGTATAAATCTTTTGTATGTCCACTATAATGATAGAAATAAGGGAATAGCATCTACATTATTAAAAACAGCGACAGCCCTTGCAAAAAGATATAATAAAGATACTATAGATTTAGTAGTTAAATATGATAATGATAATGCTCGAAAATTATATAAAGATTTTCGCTTTATTGATGAAAAATTTCAAGCAGGAAATATAATTCATATGATAAAATATACTGAAAATATAGAATATATTATAGGTGGAATTTTATTTGAAATGTATGATAAATCAAAAAATAAAATGGATAGTGATGATAATAACTTCAAATTAGAAATTCAAGATAAATCAAGATTTTATAAATATATAAAAACAGAAAATAAGGATGAATTTTTAGAAAAAGTTTTTAAGAGTGATTTATTTAAAAAAGCACGAGAAATAAAAATAAGATTACAAAATGGAACCTTAAAGCATTCTTCTTTGAAACGACTTCTTTATCTAATAAATAATGATTTAACTTTTGAAAAAGAATTCAAAACTTTTGAAAATGAAGATAAAAGAATTTTGAAAATGGCATTGTTATCTGTGGAAGCAAACATAAATTTTGAATGTCAAGATGAAGTAAAAAGAGAATTAGAAGATATTCAAAGCGTTCAAAAATAATAATTCTTTTTAACTTATTTAATGTAAAAATAATATATTGTTGTATGGAGTGCCATACAACTTTTTTATGACTTGGGATTTTATTTTTGCACAGATTTTAGGTTTAATAGCATTGGTGCTGGTTTGTTTTTCTTATAACACAAATATAAGAAAAAGGTTTTTATTTTTTCAAATTATTGCGAATATTTTTTATGCTGCATCTTTTTTGACATTAGGGGTTTTTGTTGGTGGTATAAGTACTATAATTTCAATTTTTAGAGTTATACTATTGTATATTTGTGAAAAATTAAATAAACAACCCTCAAAAGTGGTATTTTTTATGTTCTCAAGTTTTTATTTAATATTTGGAATTATTTTTTTTGAGAATATACTCGATATAATAGCAATCATAAGTTATGAAATTTTTAATTTAGCAATGTTTGTTAGAAATATAAATTTAGTAAGAATATTAATGGTTCCCCCTAATATTATGATTATTACATACAATATTTTGAATTTAACTTTTACAAACGCAATATTAGATTTTATTGAAATTTTGGTCTTAATAATAACAATTATAAAATATAGGCAGAAAATTAATAAAAAAATAAAATTTTTATTATAAAAAGAAAGAAATTATATAGAAAAAATATTTTTTTGTTTTTTTATGACTAAAAATAGCAAACTTAAATAATTTTTAGTTTTAGTTACATGCTAATGTAGGAGGTTAGTTATGAGAAATACAAAAAGATTGATAATTTGTTCGCTTGCATTTATTTTACTTTTTATAGGAATATTGGGAGTTACACTTGCCCCTAAAGATCCTATTATAGTCAAAAAATTATCATCAGCGAATGCAGAAGAAATAGTTGAATACACAGAAGAAATACCTACAACAAAAATTGAGACTATTCAAGATGATCTTAATTTATGTATTATAGGCAATGCTACTAAAAGTGTTACTCCAGATTTGGCAAGGATTACTGCTGTAATTGAAACTTTGGATTTGGATATAAAAAAATCAAAAGATACAAATTTTGATATTTTTGATAAAGTTGTCGATGGTTTAAGCAAGGCAGGCGTTTCAAAAGATAATATTGTCGTTGACAGTTATACATCATATCCTAGTTATGATTATAATGCAGGGAAAACATTAGTTGGATATTATTCAATAACAACTTTTAGTTTTGATGTTGAAAGTTTAAATAATTTGAAAAATTTGATTGATGTTGCAATGGAGAATGGCACAACAAGCATAAGAAATGTTGTTTATAAAATTTCAAATATGGAAGAAGTATATGCAGATGTTTTATTAGACGCATTAGAAAATGCGAAAGTAAAAGCACAAAAAATTTCAGGTAAAGAAGATATGCAAGTAAAAAGCATAAAAGAAGAATATGTATATTCTTGTTCAACTTTATATAAGACATATAATGAAGGATTAGATGATACTACAATGATAGGTTCTGTAGATGTTCAAGCAAGGGTAGTGGTTGAGTTTAAATAAAAAACTATGAAATATAAAAAGTCTTTACTTAAAAGTAAAGACTTTTTGTTAACAATTTTAATTACTATTTATATTTGATAATAAATTATTAAGATTTTTTGCTTTGGCTTTTTTATAAGAACAAAAAATGTCAATTAGTGGCCATATACCAAATGTAAGAAATCCAAATAAAAGTTTGCATACGCCCACTCCTATATCACCAATATAAAATCTATCAACTCCAATTCCTCCAAGAAATATTGAAAGAATTAGGGTGGTTGTAGGATTATAAATTTTTGTGGTTAATATAGTCTCATAAACATTATCATCGGCTTTTTCTAATGTAGATTTTAATAGCATTATCTTATCTTGAGGCAAAAGATTTTTATATTGCAATATTATTGTATTAATTTTTTCTTTTTCCATAGTTTCTCCTTTTAATTCTTTTCTATCCTGTGAATTTTATTAATAAAATCTACAAATATTATATAGAACAAAATGTTCCATGTCAAGCATTTTAGAACAAAAAGTTCTATAATCGTAAAAATGAATAAATTTAAGGATAGATTAAGAGAAATAAGATTAGAGAAGGGGATTACACGTAAGCAACTTGCTGATGTGATGTTTGTTAGTGAGAGATTGATATCATATTGGGAAAATGGAAAAAGGGAATGTAATTTTGATACATTAATTAAGTTGTCCGAGATATTTAATGTTTCAACAGATTATTTATTAGGAAAAAGTGAATTTTAAGAATATAGAAGATAAAAATTATATGAAGGGAATTTACGTTAAAAAAGTTAACAAGTAAAAATCATAAAGATGATAGATGAAATAATAATTTTTAAACAAGAATAAAATAAAAAAGATGAATTTATAAAAAAAATAAAAAAATACTTGCAAAATAAAAAAAAAT
>USSZ01000004.1 GCA_900557645.1 uncultured Eubacteriales bacterium | reverse complement strand
ATTATTTTTAATAAAATAATTTAATATTTTAATTCAATTTAATTAAAGAAAAATTTATAAATAAGTATTTATTTTTAAGATTATTTCTGTTATAATAAATTTATAATTTTACGTTTATAAAAGAGGAAAAGATGATATTTAAAAAAATAGAAATGGTTGGTTTTAAATCTTTTGCAGACAGAACTGTTATTGAGTTTAATGATAATTTCACTGCAATTGTTGGACCAAATGGTTGTGGGAAAAGTAATGTTTCAGATGCTATACGTTGGGTTTTAGGGGAACAGAGTCCTAAAACTTTACGTGGCGATAGTATGCAAGATGTAATTTTTAATGGAACTGAAAAGAGAAAAAGTTTATCTTATTGTGAAGTTACACTTACATTTGACAATTCTACAAGATTTTTTAATTTTGATTATGATGAACTTGCGATAACTAGAAAATTATATCGTTCTGGTGAAAGCGAATATCTAATTAATAGAAATACTTGTCATTTAAGAGATATAACAAATCTTTTATATAACAGTGGTCTTGGTAAAAATGGTTATTCTGTTGTAAGTCAAGGAAAAGTTACTGAACTTGTAGATGCTAAACCAGAAAGTAGAAGAACTATGTTTGAAGATGCTGCTGGTATTTCTAAATATAAGAATGATAAAAGGGAAGCCGAAAGAAAACTTGAAAGAACCAATGATAACTTAACACGTGTTAAAGATATTTTGTCAGAGATCGAAAGACAAATGGGGCCTTTAAAGAAACAGGCAGAGAATGCAAAAAAATATCTTGAATATAAAGGGAAATTAAAGGATTTAGAAGTTAATGCTTATATTTATCAATATGAAAATGCAAACGATGTAAAAGAAAAAATTAATCTTAAACTTGATGCTTTAAATAAACAAATTGAAATACGTCAAGGAGATTTAGATAGGGCTAATGAAGATTATGATAAAAGTATGTTTGATTTGACTAATTTTGATAAAATGCTTGCTTCATTAAATGATAAAATTTTGGAGTTAACAATTGGTCTTGAAAAACAAGAGAGTGAGACTAAACTTGCAAGAGAAAGAGTTAATTTTACTTTAAAAGAAAATGATAGATTAAACCTTGATAAATCAAATTGTGAAACTGCTATTGAAATTGGGGAAGAAGAAAGAGCAAAAAAACTTAATGAACTAAATGAATTAAAATCTGATTTAGAAAGTTTAGAAAAATCTTTTGAAGAGTTATCTCAAACATATTTAGAGATTGCTGACGAACTAACTTTAAGTGAAGATGAAGCGGGTCAAAGTCAACAAAAAATTATTGAAACTTTAGGATCTTTAAGTGATATAAAAAGTTCTGTTTCTAGATTAATGGCAGAGAAAGATATTTTATCTAATAATTTGACAAATTTAAAAAATGATATCAAAGTATTAGAAGAAAAGAAAGATGAAAATGAAAAACTTTTAAATGATAGTAAGATTATTATAGAAGAAAAAGATAAAAAACTTAAAGACGTAAAGGGTAAATTAGAAAACCTTGCAAGCAGTAATTACTTAAATGAGCAAAATCTTAAAGCCTTAGAAAATGAAAAAGCAAATATAAACACTCAAATAAAAGTTTATGAAAATAGAAAAAAACTATTAACAGATTTACAAAATGAATATGAAGGGTATTCATATGCAATAAAGAAATTGCTTAGAGAAAGTGAAAAAAATGCACAATTAAAAAAGAATATTGTAGGTGTAGTTGCATCTCTTATAAAAGTTCCAGAAAAATTTGAAACAGCAATTGAAGTAGCGTTAGGTGGAGCAGTCCAAAATATTGTAACATTTGATGAAGATGGTGCTAAAGATTTAATTAAATTTTTAAAAGAGAATTCTTTCGGTAGAGCAACATTTCTTCCTATAACATCAATGAAAAGAAGGGATTTAGATAGAAAAATAATTGCAGGGAAAACAGGTTGTTTTGGTGTAGCAAGTGATTTAATTAGTTATGATAAAAAAATAGATAACGTAATAAGTAATCTTTTAGGTAGCACAGTTATTGTTGAAAATTTGTATACAGCAGTTAATTTGGCTAAATCTTGTGGTTATGCATTCAGAATAGTTACTATTGATGGTGATGTTGTAAATCCTCAAGGCTCTTTGACTGGTGGAAGCAAAAAGGCAGAGTCTTCAAATTTAATTGGACGAGAACGTGAAATAGAAACACTTGGTAAAGAGATTGTTCGACTAAATGAAAGAAGAGAAAATATTGAAAATGAATTAAAAGATAAAATTACATTTTTAGAAAATAGTAAAAAAGAGATTTTACTTTTAACTGAAGAGAAAAATAATTTAGAAATTGTAGTTGCATCAGAAAAAGAAAAATTAAATAAATTTAATTCAATCATTCTAGAAACGATTGATAATTTAAAAGTATCAGAAATGGAGTCAACTACTGTTACAAATAAATTAAAATTAATTGATGACGAACTTTCTCGTTCTGAAAAAATAGAAAGTGCATTGTCTGGTAATAAAGTTGATGCTGATGAACTTATTAAAGAGAAAAAAGAAAAATTTGAAAAATTAAGAATAAAGCGAGATGAAATTAACAATAACATTCTTTCAGTTAAAGTCGAAATTGCTCAAACTCGAACAAAATTAACTTCTGTTGAAGATGATTTGCATCGTATTGATAATGATATGGGCAGACAAAAAACTTTAATTGTTTCATTAAATGAACAAATTACGAAAAATGAAGAGTTTATTCAATCTTGTGAAAATATGATTAAGCAAAAACTTGCATCTGCACCTTCTACAGAAAAGAAAGTAGAACTTGAAGGATATGTAAAGCAACGTCAAAATGTAGAACAAGAAAAACAAAATTTATCTGATAAGATAAAAGAAGTGGATAATCAAAAACAGTCTTTGATGACAGAATTATCATCTTTAAGAGATAAAAAATTTAGAGAAGAAATGAATTTATCAAAAGTAGATACAGAACTTGAACAAATGCAAGAACGTATTTATGAAGAATATTCATTATCTTACACAACTTGTTTAGATTTAAGACGTCAAGATTTTGATATAAATGTTGCTATGCCTGAAATTGGGAAATTAAAGAAGGACATTAATGCATTAGGTTATGTAAATGTTAATGCTATTGAAGATTGTAAAGCACTTTTAGATAGATATGATGATTTAAATGGACAAGCACAGGATTTAGAGAAAGCACAAGATGATTTGAATAAAATAATTAAAGACCTTTCAACCATAATGATTGAAAAATTTAATAATGAACTTTTGAGAATAAATGAAAGTTTTAAACTTACGTTTAGAGAACTTTTTGGAGGTGGAACTGCAAAACTTGCTTTGGCTGATGAAAATGATCCACTTGAGTCTGGTGTTGAAATTTTTGCACAACCACCAGGCAAAAAAATTCAAAATATGACTTTGCTTTCAGGTGGTGAAAAGTCTTTGACTGCTATGGCTGTAATATTTGCAATTTTAAGAATTAAACCTTTACCTTTCTGTTTATTTGACGAAGTAGAAGCAGCACTTGATGATTCTAACGTTGAAATTGTAGATAAATATTTAAAGAAATTATCTAGTGAAACACAATTTATTCTTATAACTCACAAAAAACCAACAATGGAATATGCAAATGCATTGTTTGGTGTAACAATGGAAGAAAAGGGTGTTTCAAAAATTGTTTCAGTATTATTATCTGATGCTATTAAACATGCACAGGAGGATGCATAATGGGAATTTTTAAAAAAATAGGAAATGCACTAAAAAAGACCAGAGAGAACATTGCTAGAAAAATAGATGCTATGTTAAGTCATGGTGAACTTGATGATGATTTTTACGATGAACTTACTGATGTTTTAATTTCTTGCGATATCGGTGTAAGAACAAGTATGGAAATAGTAGATAGTTTACGTGTTAGAGCAAGAAAAAGCAAGTTAAGAAATTCAGATGATGTAAAAAAAGAATTGAAAGAAATTTTAAAAGAAGAATTTGCTTCAGTAGAACAAATTGAATTTGAATATCCTGCTATAATAACAATTATTGGAGTTAATGGAGTTGGAAAAACAACAACATTAGGTAAACTGTCAAAGTATTTTAAAAATTTGAAAAAAGATGTTACATTAGTTGCAGGAGATACATTTAGGGCTGCTGCATCAAATCAATTAAATGAGTGGGCTGAACGAACAAAAACTAGAATTATAAAACATGCTGAAGGGGCCGATGCTGCTGCAGTTGTATACGATGGTATTTCTAGTGCAAAAGCGAAAGGGACTGATGTTTTATTAGTTGATACTGCAGGAAGACTTCATACTAAAACAAATTTAATGGAAGAGTTAAAAAAAATAGATAAAGTAATTAATCGTGATTATCCTGAGGCACACAAGTATACATTTATTGTATTAGATGCAACAACTGGACAAAATGCTTTGAATCAAATAAATGCTTTTAATGAATTTGTTGCAATTGATGGTATTATTTTAACAAAACTTGATGGAACAGCGAAAGGAGGAGTAATTATATCTATAGAGAAAGATTATAATTTACCAGTTGTTTTTGTTGGAGTTGGAGAAAGTGTTGACGATTTAGAAAAATTTGATTATAATGAATTTGTTGATAATTTATTTTAAAGGAGAATAGAATGGACGAAGATTTTGAAGAAATTAATTATACTTTTGATACACAATTATTACTAGAAGGTAAAAATTTATCAGATGAAGAAGTAAGAGATTATATAACAAAGAATATAGAAGGTGATTGTTTATTGGTTGTAGGTGATGATGAATTATTGAAATTACATTTTCATACCAATACACCTTGGAAAGTTCTTGAATATTGTTCAACTTTAGGTGAAATTTATGATGTTGTAGTAGAAAATATGCCTCGTCAAGCAAAAGGATTAAAAGGATAATTTCTATTTAAACATTAATTAATAGTTTAATTAATATAATTTTTAATTTATTTAAAGACAATCTATTTAGGGTTGTCTTTTTTATAATAAAATTTGCTAGACAAGCAAAATTCGACAAAATAAATCATATATCAATACTATTGAGTATATTTCTCGAAAGGTGGTGTATATGATTTATGAGAGTTTTGCAAAATTCATTGGAAGGATATGTTGTTTTACTTCTTTTGTAAGTACTATTCAAGGTTTTCCTAAACCTTTAACAAAAGAAGAAGAACAATTATGGATTGAAAAACTTTCACAGGGAGATAAAGAAGCACGAGAAGTTTTAATTAACCATAATTTGAGATTGGTTGCACATATTGTAAAAAAATATAATAATTCACTTGAAGCAGATGATTTGATTTCAGTTGGAACAATTGGTTTAATTAAAGCAGTTGATAGTTTTGATGGTTCAAAGGGTGTTCTTTTATCTACTTATGCATCAAGATGTATAGAAAATGAAATTTTAATGCTTATAAGAGCAAATAAAAAATATAAAGATACAATTTCTTTAAATACAGTTTTATCACCTAAAGCAGATAGTGATGAAATGGAACTTGCTAATCTTATTCCAGCAGAAAGCGAAGATGATGTATTTCATCAGGTAGAAACAGGTTGTTTAATGCAAGATGTAGTTAATGCTATGGAAAAATATTTGACGCCAATGGAACAAGAAATTATTAAATATCGATATGGTATTTGTGGACATGAACCAAAAACACAAAAAGAAGTTGCTGAAATTTTTAATATTTCTAGATCTTATATTTCTAGAATAGAGTCAAAAGTATTAAAAACTTTACAGAAAAATTTGGTAAAAGAAGAAATTGAAAACGAATTAGATAATGAAAAATGTTAAAATTTTTAAAAATTTAAATTAAAATTTGAAAAAAATTCTTGTTTATTAAAAAAAATAATTATATACTATATTTGAAGAGAAGATTTTTATTGATTTTCTCAAGTTTTTTGAATTAATTTTACATTTTTATTAAATGTTGTTTATAAATTAGAGGTGTATATGGAAAAGCAAGAGTTTTATAAAGTGGTCGATAAATTAATTTTGCCTCTATTTACTGGGTCATTTATAGATGGAGAAGAAGAGTCTTCTTCAAGGGATAGTGAAGTTGCGTATGGAAAAAGAAATACTTTACTTATTAAACCTTCTAAATTAGATGAATATAGATTAATATTAAAAAGAGGTCAACCATTTCAAACATTTGAAGTAAATTTACTTAAAGCAATTATGGCAGAAATTGATAAAATTTCTGCTTTAGGTGTTGATGATGATAGTTATATGGCTGTTCTTCAAGAAAATGCTATTGAAAAATCTATATGTTCTAGTATTTGTGATGCTGACACGGTAAACAGTATGTTTGGTATTATAAATGAACTTGAAAAATGGGGGGCAAGAACATACGAGGGGAATAAAGTTGCTGTAGGTATAATAATTAATCTAGGAGTGGATAATAGCGATCAAGAAGAAGTGTTGAATTATACAAATATTATGAATAAAGATTTTTTTGCACTTTTATCTGATGGGGTAGATTCTTATATAGAGTTTGATAAAAAGGGTAATCTTATAGGATATGTCCAAATGAATAAGGTTAAAAAAGTTCCTAGTATTTCCCCTTATGAGTATGAAATGATTGCAAGATATTGTAATGAAAAAAGAATTGGTATAGTTCTTACAAAAAATGGTGATTTCTTAATTTTTAAAAATCGTAATTTATTGTTTGCTAAACGTTCTGGGAATTGGAATATTTATTCACATGAGGAAGTAATTCAATTACTTTCGTATAGAGGAAATTATTCATTAAAAGATATTAGACGTTCGATATATTATACTGCATTAGATGCTTCCTTTGCTTATTGTGGTGGTTGTATAGTTTATCTTAATAAAGATAGTGCTGAAAGTGCACTTGTTCATATAAATGCCCATGATATAGTTGATGAGCGTTATTTTGAAATAAAAAAACAACAAGAACTTGAAAATGCTGGTAAACTTTATAATCTTCAGAATTTATCAAGTGTAGAGGCAATGTACAATGTCCCTTATTTAACATTTTTAAACGAGCAAAAGTGTGTAAAAGCACAATGTATCAGAAGAATTATAAACAATAGACCATTTCATGAATTAAGCAGAAAACTTAGGCAAGAACTTGTAAGTATGGATGGTGCAGTTGTAATTGATAGTGATGGAACAATTATTGCAGTTGGTGCGATTTTAAAAATTGAGGCAGGAAGTGAAGGTGGAGGTCGTCTTGCTGCGGCTACAACATTATCTAAATATGGAGTAGCGATAAAAATATCACAAGATGGAATAATAAAAGCATTTTATCCTGATAGAAAAAATGGAAGAGTAAAAACACTATTTACCGTAGGTTGATATTTTATTTGTATGTCAATGCTTCAAAAGCATTGACATTTTTATTTATTTAAAGTAATATTATAATAGTTATGCAGACAATCGCATTTTAAAAATGAGGAAAGTCCGAGCATCAAGAGAACTGGGTGCTGGTTAACGGCCAGCGGAGGCGACTCTAGGGAAAGTGCAACAGAAATAAACCGCCTAATTTTTAGGTAAGGATGGAAAGGTAGTGTAAGAGACTACCGCTCAATTAGGGATAGTTGAGGCTCTGTAAACCCCACCTGATGCAAGGTCTAAAGAGCAATAGTGCTTGTTCTCTCACGCTCTTGAGAACCGCTTGAACCTATTGGCAACAATGGGACTAGATAGATGATTGTCAAATACAGAACTCGGCTTATAGCATAACTACCAGCCTTGATTGGCTGGTTTTTTATTTTATCATTTAAATTTTGAAATATATGTTTTTAATTTTTGGTTTAAATTAAAACAGTATGTCAATAATTACAATATGAATAAAAAAGAGTATATAGAGAAAATAAAAGAATTGATTATAAATAAAGTTAAATATCACTCTCCAAATCTGAATAACGATAATATAGATTATTCATTACTTGAAGCAGTTGGTATAAATATTTCATTGCCTATTTTTATATTTAAAAGAACGCTGGATAAGGTTTTTTATACTGCTTTTTTGCAGGCTAAAAAGTTGGTAGATTTTAATTTAATTCTTTTAAAAGAAACAGAAATTTCATCTAAAAAATTGAATAAATTAAAAGATACATTTGAGTTTAATGAAAATGAAATGGGTTCAAATTTATTCTATACTTTAGATGCCTTAAATATAAATTATGTTACTCATTCTGATTATAAAAATAAATTAGAGGGTGAATATATAAAATTAAATGATAAAAAGATTGATTTAGATTATTACCCATATTATAATTATAAAAAAATAATGATTGATGGAGTAATTGTAGAAATTAAAGAGTTTTTATTAAATGGTAAAAATTTTAGTTTTAATTTTATTAATACTAAAAAAGAAATTAAAAAGATTGATTTTGAAATTAATATTCCTTTACCAAGAGGTTATTATTACTTTAAGAAAAATTTAGATAATGTCATTATTGAAAATCTCACTAATAAACAAAAAGCATATTTTAATTATTTTTTTAAAGATGCTAAAATATGTTTTTCTAATATGAACGGAATAGAAAGTTGCACATTCGCATGCATTCACTTAAACGTAGAAATTCAACTTTATCCTTTAGTAACAAAGAGATATTATTGTAATTTTGGAGAAACCAAATATTGTCTTTTTTCTCCTAAAGAAATCGATTATTTTTTTCAATTATCTCAACAAAAAATGAATCAAATTTTTGATGTTAAAATATCATCTCATGATAAAGAAAAAGATTTTGTTTTTAATCTCTATTTACCCCGAAAAATCTGGGGAAAATGGCAAAATTTTGATGTAGATGAAGAAAGTGAAAATGAATGGTTAAAATTAAGAAAAAACATCATATTAAAAAATGAATTAGGTGAACAAATAAACAAAGAAATAAAAGGCTTGAAAGAAGTTAAATTCTACCGAAATTTCGGGTGGAAACGTGTTTTTATAGTTCACAATAATTCTTGTTATTTATATGCTGATAATGTGAAATATTTCAATTATACTTTGCTTACAAAACAAATATTTAAACAAAATAATGAAATTTACTTGTCATTTGCAGATTAGTAGTGTAAAATATGATTGAATATGGAAAGCAACGTTAGAATTCCTTTAGCAGAAAAAATGCGTCCAAAAAGTTTTGATGATTTTGTTGGACAACAACATATTGTAGGTAAAAATACATTACTTTATAGGGCTATCAAATATGGAACATTAGGTAGTTGTATTTTTTATGGACCTCCCGGAACTGGGAAAACGACTCTTGCAAATATTATAGCGAATACACTTAAGGCTAATTATGTTAAACTTAATGCTGTTACAAGTGGCGTTAGTGATGCTAAACAGGTTATTGAGAGAGCAAGACAAGATAAGGCTATGCAGGGTATAGATACTTTTTTAATTCTAGATGAGTGCCATAGATGGAATAAAGCACAATCAGATTGTGTTTTAGAGGCTATAGAAGATGGTTCAATATTTTTTATAGGGACAACAACGGAAAATCCTTATACTTCAATGACAAGAGCGATTGTTTCAAGATGCAGAGTATTTGAGTTTAAGTCGTTAACTTCAAAAGATATAAAAAATGCTTTATTAAAGGCTTTAAATGATACAGAAAAAGGCCTTGGTTATTTACCAGTTGATTGTGATGAAGATGCATTAAATTATATTGCTTATGCTTGTGGAGGAGATTTAAGAAATGCACTAAATTCTTTAGAACTTGCAGTAATGACAACACCCATGTCAAGAGATAAAAAAATTCACATTGATTTAAAAACGGCAGAGCAATCAACAGATAGAAAAGCATTATCAATGGATGAAAATATGTATTATGATTTCTTATCAGCATTTTGTAAAAGTCTTCGAGGGTGTGATGTTGAAGCAGCACTTTATTATAGTCAAAGATTGATAAAAGCAGGCTGTGATCCAATGATTATTGCCAGAAGACTTGTTGCTCATTCTTCTGAAGATGTTGGAATGGCAGATTCAAATGCTTTACTTCTTGCAACAAGTGCTATGTATGCTTTGGAGAAAATGGGATCGCCGGAAGGATTAATTCCTCTTACTCATGCAATAATATATGTGTGTGAAGCAGAGAAATCAAATTCTGTTGTTAAGGCTTTAAGTATGGCAGAAGAAGATGCTTTGAAATTTACTGACAATAAAGTTCCTAATCATTTAAAAAATCATCCCAGCACAAATGGTGATGGTCATGGTAAGTATAAATATCCACATGATTATGGTGGCTATGTCAAACAACAGTATATGCCTGATTCTTTAAAAGATAGGATTTATTATATACCAAGTAAAAATGGGAAAGAAAAAAATATTATAAGAAAGAAATTTAGAGGAGATTTATAAAAATGTTTGGACATCGTAGTGATGGTAAAAAAGTTAAAGGAATGAATATTATAGATAAAGCAGAACCATTTTTTATGCCTCAAAGAATAGATGCAGTAAACTATACAACAGTCAAAATACCTTGTGATAAAATGGATGAATTTATAGCGAGAGAGAGAAGAAATGGTAATACTTATAGTTATATGCATTTAGTTATAGCGACAATAGTTAGGGTTTTATATACTCGTAAAAAACTTAATAGGTTTATTATGAGAGGAACTATTTATCAAAGAAATTACATAAGTGTGTCAATGGATATTAAAAAGAAACTAGAAGATGAAGGTGAACAAGTTACTTTAAAATTTTATTTTACAGGTAAAGAAAATTTAAATGAAATAAAACAAATTGTTGATACAGAGATAGCAAATAATTTAAAGGAAGATGCTGTTTATGGAACGACTAAGGTTGCTAAAAAATTTACTGCTTTACCTGATTTCTTATTTAGATGGGCGATGAAGTTTGTTAATTGGGCAGATAAACATGGTTTGCTTCCTAAATCTCTTATAAAAGCAAGTCCTTTTCATACAAGTTGTTTTCTTACTAATTTAAAATCAATTAAACTTGGACATATTTATCATCATTTATACAATTTTGGGACTACTACGATGTTTGTGTCAATGGGGAAAGAAAAGGTAGAGCCTTATGTTGAAAATAACAAAGAATTAAAATTGGGTAAATTTTTAAACCTTGGTATGTCATTAGATGAGCGTGTAGCAGATGGTTTATATATGGGGAAAAGTTTGAAATTATGTCAAGATTTGCTTGCGAATCCTGATAATTTAAAAGAAAATATGCCTGACGATGGAACAATTCCTAAAAAACTTATAAAGAAAAAAGTCAAAAAAGAAAATAAACAAAAGAAAAAAGAAGCGAAAAAAATAAAAAAACAAGAAGAAAAAAAGAATAAAAAAATCAAACCTTTAAAAAATAAACAAAGATATGATGATAAAATTAAAAAATCAAAGTTAAAAAAAGAAAAAATGATATCTTTTGATCGTGGATTAGATGATGATATACAAAATAATGATAATGCCAAATAACATTTTTATTTAAAACTTGTTCGTTTAATGATTGTTGTGATACAATATTAAAAAGGAGGATTTATGAAATCAATTTTATATTTTATATTAGCAGTTTTAACAATAATTTATATAGGATTTTTATGCTATGTGAATATCGTTGGTCTTGAAAATGTTGCTCAAGCATTAAATTATGTCGCAATTTATGGTGGTCTAGTCATTGCATTAGCATATGCTGCTATAAATTTTTTTGGAAGTCCTTTAAAAACAGTATTTTTTGTATTATTAGTAGTAGCAGTAATTGTTTTAATATTAACAATAGCACTACCAGATGCTTTTAGAGGCCTTTTTGGTATGAATGGAGATGATAATACTGAGGCCATATTTAAGTTATTTTTAAATTAATAATAGATGTTTGATTTAATAAAATGTTTAAATGTATGATTTTGTTTTTGTATATTTTTAAAATATATTTTATTTAATTTAATTATATAATCAAAATAAAAAGGTAAAAATAATATTATGGATAAATTTTTAATTGTAGATGGAAATAGTATTGCAAATAGAGCATTTTATGCTCTTCCTTTTTTATCTAATCATGAAGGAAAACCTTCAGGTGCTGTTTTTGGTTTTGCAAATATTTTAATAAAGATTATACAACAGGAGAATCCAACTCATATTTTAATTGCTTTTGATCACGCTCGCAAAACTTTTAGAAATGAATTGTATAGTGATTATAAAATGCAGAGAAAGCCCACTCCTGAAGAACTTTTATCTCAATTTCCTGTTATAAAAGATATGCTTTCAGCAATGAAAATTAAAATTATTGAATCAGCAGGCATTGAAGCAGATGATATAATTGGAACAGTTAGCAAAAATTTTAATGGATTTAAATTTATATTATCAGGAGATAGAGATTTACTTCAATTAATTGATGACCAAACTGAAGTTTGGCTTACTAAAAAAGGAGTTAGTGAAGTAGAAAAAGTTACTAGTGAAAACATAGGCGAATTATTTGGATTAAGACCTAATCAAATAATAGATTTAAAAGCCTTAATGGGTGATAGTTCTGATAATATACCGGGAGTTAAAGGGGTTGGAGAAAAAACAGCATTAACATTGTTAAAACAATATGATAACGTTGAAAATGTATATAAACATATACAAGACATAAAAGGCAAATTAAAAGATAAACTTGAAGAAGATAAAAATATGGCATTTTTATCAAAACAATTGGCTACTATAAATAGAAATTGTGAAATAAATTTTGATATAAAAGATTGTAAGTTAAGTTTTCCATTTGACCAAGATACTTTTATCTTTTTTAAAAATTGGGATTTTACTTCGTTGATCAAGAATCCTTATTTATTTAGAGATATAACTATTGAGGAAGTAAAAGAAGATAAAATCGAAAAGAAAGTTATAGATGATGAATGGTTGAATAAAATTGTTGATTTCAAATCGTCAGAATTAAGTTATAATTTGAAAAATATGGAATTTTATATTGGAAATTATATATATTTTTTAGAACAAAATTATGATATGTTTAAAAGTCAAATATCTTTAGAAGATGTATGCTTTTCGTTAAAAAAAGTTTTTGAAAATGACAAAATATTGAAAATAACAGAAAATGCAAAAGAAGATATGCATATTTTAAAAAAATTAGGAATAAAGTTGAATAATTTTTTTGATTTAAGTGTAGCAAAATATTTGGTGGAAGCAGGAAATAAAACAATAAAACAAGAGATTGGGTTATCAAAATTTGATGAAGAAATGAAAAAATCTCTAAAAGAAATTCATGAAAAAAAATTAGACTATATATATGATAATATTGAAAAACCTTTAATAAAAATTTTATTTGAAATGGAGGAAAATGGCTTTAAAATTAATGAAAAAAAATTGGATAACCTTTTAGATGAATTTAATGAAAAAATTAGAAATTTAACTAAAGAAATTTATATTGAAGCAGATGAAGAGTTTAATATTAATTCTCCAAAACAAGTTGCAGGTGTATTATTTGATAAATTGGGAATTAAGGCCTATAATAACAAAAAACAATCTACAAGTGCAGATGTCCTTGATGAACTTCGATATATTCCAATAGTAAATAATATTTTATTATATAGAAAATATTCAAAATTGAAAAACACTTATTTAGATGTATATAAAAATTTATGTCAAACACAGGGGAATATTATTCATACAACCTTTAACCAAACTTTGACTAGCACAGGAAGATTATCTAGCAGTGAGCCTAATCTTCAAAATATACCAACTAGAGATGACGAAGGTAAAAATTTAAGAAAAATTTTTGTTTCAAAATTTGAAAAAGGAAAGATTATCTCAGCAGATTATAATCAGATTGAGTTAAGACTTCTTGCAGATATGTCAGGAGAAGAAAAACTTATAGAATCATATAGAGAAGGAAAAGATATCCACAGAATAACTGCGTCTCATATTTTTGGAGTTGATTTAAGTGAAGTAACTTCAGCACAAAGAAGAGATGCAAAGGCCGTAAATTTTGGTATTATTTATGGAATAAGTGATTATGGTTTATCACAAAATATTAAAAGTTCTCGTGCTAAAGCAAAAGATTATATAAATTCTTATTTTTCAAGATATCCTAAAGTAAAGCAGTTTATGGATAATAATATTGCTTTTGCACGAGAACATGGTTATTCTATAACTAAATTTGGGAGAATAAGAAAAATTCCAGAGATATCTTCTTCAAAATATAACATACGAACTTTTGGAGAAAGAGTAGCAATGAATATGCCTTTACAAGGAACTGCGTCAGATATTATCAAACTTGCAATGATAAAAGTATTTAATGCTTTAAAAAAAGAAAATCTTAAAAGTCAATTAATATTACAAATACATGACGAATTAATAATTGATACTTATCCAGGAGAAGAAGAAAAGGTTAAATCTATTTTAAAAACAGAAATGGAAAATGTTGTTTCTTTAAAAGTTCCTTTAATAGTTTCTGTCAGCATGGGAGATAGTCTATTTGATTGTAAGTAAAATATAAAAGTCATAACATTTAAATTTATAATTTAAGTTTGTTGTATTATGTTTAAGAAACAAAAAAAATATTGGTTCATATTAGTAAAATAATTGACTTAAAAATTATATTGTTATATACTTAAGTCGGAGATGTAATGCAAAAACATAGAAAAATGGGGGTTGATTATGGAGATAAACGCATAGGTATTGCTTTAACAGATTCCTTATGTATTATCTCAAGTCCTTTTGAAGTTTACAAAAATATTGGTGAAGAAGATGCATTGAAACATCTAAATAGTATTATAAAAGAATATGATGTTGATGAAGTTGCCATGGGTCTTCCAATTAATATGGATGGAACTGAAGGAGAAAGGGCTTTATTGCATCGTCAGTTTGGCGAAAAATTAGAGAGACTCTCAAATGTAAAAGTTCATTTTATTGATGAGCGCTTAACCTCGGCTGAAGCAGAGGAAATATTGATTTCAAGTGGAGTTAGAAGGGAAAAGCGAAAGGAACTCATTGATAAAATCGCAGCACAAATTATTTTGCAGACTTACATTAATAGTTTATAAAAGGGGATTGATATGGAAGATAAAGAAGTAAAAAATGAAAGAGAGGAGTTACAACCAATAGATTTGCTTGATGTTTTATTTGATCCAGATAATAAAGATCCAATTGTTCTTATGGATGAAAATGGAAAACAAATGACTTTTGAGCAAGTTGCTGTTATTCCTTATGAAGTAAGAAAAGAGAAAAAATTATATTGTGTTTTAAAACCATTAGATAAAATTGAAGGTATCGCAGATGATGAAGCAATTGTTTTCTTGGTTGACACTGATGAAAATGGTAATACTGTTATTAGAATTGAAGAAGACGAAGAAGTTGCCATAGCAGTATTTGATAAATATTACGATCTTCTTGAAGAAGCACAAAAAGAAGAGAAAGAAAAGAAAACAACAGCAAAGAAAACTACAACAAAATCTACTGGAAAAACTGCAGGTAAACCAGCAGGTAAAAAAGAAACAAAATAATTTAAATTAATTAAAAAAGCATCATTTTGATGCTTTTTTTGTTAATAATAATTGTTATCAAACAAAATAATTTTAATGAAATTTTTCTTTTTAAATTATTTGAATAAGATTAATATTTTTTGTTAATAGATATTTACGCATTTTTGTTTTTAATAAAATTATTGTTTCTTTAATGTATAAAATAAATAAGAAAAAGCCATAATTATATTACAAGGTGAAAACCTTGAAAATGGGAGGTGAAAACTATGTTTGGTAAAAATTCCAAAATGGGGCAAAACGCCAAAAAAGGCAAGATGTCAAAGTCTTCTAAGGCAGTAGAGGCATCTAGTGAAGCCAAAGGTTGTGGCTCAAAAAACAGTTCTACAAAAAATTGTAGTAAATAGTTTTCAACTAAAATAAAAGAAGGAATCTCCTTCTTTTATTTTTTATTAAAAATTAAGTTTACATATTGTTAAATAAAGTTGAATTCAATTTTTGAAAAGTTAATGTAATTGATGTATTTAATATATCTATTTGTTCTGTCATTTCTGCTTTACCGGTTGTATCAAAAGAATCTTTATTTAATAAAGCCTCGAAAGATACACTATAAGAAGTTTCTCCACCAGTTGTTGTAATAAAAACTAAATCTATTTGTATTTTATATTCGTAATTAGAACCAGCATTACCAAAATAAATTAAAGATTGATTGCTTGTAGAATATTCTTGTCCATTTGTATACGAACCGTTTTCTAATTCAACAAAATCACTGCTACCACTATTTGTTCTTGCATATTTTATTGTGTAATTTACTGTAGAATATCCCTCAACGGAGCAATTTATTTTATTAATAGATGCAAATAACATTTTCTTTGGAGATGTTTCCTCAAACACTGCTGTATAGTTACCTTGAGTTGATTGATTATATGTTAGTGATAGTTCTTTTTCAGTTGAAACAACAGTTTTATAATCTTTAACCCAGCAAATAAATGGATTTGTTAAAGATGTCTCTTGTTTTTCATTGGCAATAAGTGTAATAGTTGTTCCTTCTGCAAGTTGTTCATTATTATATGCACCTTGAATTGTTCCAAGACTTGAATCACTTGGAATTGCAGTAATAAGATATGTTGCAGGGGAAGTGCATGCTGTAAGAATTAACACAGGGCATAAACATAATAGTAATAAAAACACTTTTAAAGACCTTTTCATTTCCTAACCTCTATATAGTATTATCTCTATTTTTTTATTTTTTGTCAAATTATTTACTTTAAATTTAATTTTCTAAGTGTATTTTTTGTTTCGTTGCATAGAATATGCTTGTAAGGAGTTTATATGTGGGAATTTTCTCTCAACTTAAAATCAGAAAATTTTGAGATTGCTAAACATATTTTTTTATCATTAAGCAAATATATTAAAGATTTTGATGGAGTTGTAACTTCTCATGAAGAAAATGGATATATTTGTATTTTGTTAGCAGTAAAAAAACAATATAAAGATAAAACACAAAAGGTAATATCTAATTGTATAATAGAAACCATTTGCAATAATTTCAAAATGAAATTCTTAGAAAGATATTTATCTTTGCCTGAACATGATAAAATAGGTATGAATGCATTTAAAAAGGCATTATTAAATTTTGATAGAGAAACAGATAAATTTATAGTAAAAAAGAATTTAGATTTTAACAAGGATATTTTTCTTGAATCTTTTTATTTTTTCAGATTGAAAACTTTACAAGAGAAATGGGCAGAATTGGTTTCGTTATCGAATGAAAACAAGGAATATTTATTATCTTCAGATAGTTTTATTGATTTATTGAAATTTCTAGTTGATAATCTTGACATTTATGAAGATGAAATTAGTATTGTAAAAGAAGATGGAGGATATAGAATTTATTCGGAAGATAAAACTTCGGATAAATCTTTAGTAACAGAAGATACAATCGTATCTTCAATTATAGACTTATCTCCACAAAAAATAAATCTTTATTTTAATGAGCCAAGTAAAGCAATTACTTTGATTGAAAGAATTTTTGAAGAAAGAGTTACTATAAATTCAGCATCAGTTCAAAATATAAATAATGTAATGATTAAATTCAAATAATTTTATTGTTACTTTATCAAGAAAAATCAAAACTAATTAAAGGTATTTTCTATTCATTATTAATTTTTTTATACTTAATCTAATTTTTAAATATAAAAAAGTTGACAATTAAAAATAATGGTGCTACTATTTATTCTAGATACTTGGAATGGCAGACAAGTAAATTCATTTGATGTGTTCAGAGAAAGATTGGTTGGTGAAAAATCTAGACTAAAGTGAAATTGAAACCACTGCTGTGATGATAAGTTTTAATTAAGTGGCTATAAGCAATTAAGGTGGAACCGCGGTTTGTTTAAAATCGTCCTTAAATTTTTAAGGGCGTTTTTTATTTGCCCTTTAATAGGAGGTTATATTATGGAAATAAAGAAAAGTGAAGATAAAGATTTAGAAAAGGCAAGACACTCTTTGGCACATATTCTTGCCAAGGCTTTGTTACAATTATATCCAGATACAAAGTTGACTATTGGTCCTGCAATAGAAGATGGTTTTTATTATGATATTGACCTTGCTCATTCAATTACTCCAGATGAGTATGATAAAATTGAAAAAAAGATGAAGGAAATCATAAATAAAGGAGAAGAATTTTCAAAGAAGGTTCTTTCAAAAAAAGAAGCATTAGAATTATTTAAAGACAATCCATATAAAATTGAATTAATTCAAGATCTACCTGAAAATGAAGAAATATCAATTTATTTTACTGGTGATGATTTCTTTGATTTATGTAGAGGTCCTCATGTTGCAAGTTCTAAAAATCTTCAAAATTATGGATTTAAAATTCATAGTGTTAATGGTGCTTATTGGAGAGGAAATGAAAAAAATAAAATGCTTCAACGTGTGTATGTATGGGCATTTAAAACAAAAAAAGAACTCGCAGATTATATTGCACTTTTAGAAGAGGCTAAAAAAAGAGATAATAGAAAATTGGGAAAAGATTTAAAATTGTTTATGATTTCACCAGAAGGACCTGGATTTCCTTTTTATTTACCAAATGGAATGATTGTAAGAAATCTATTAATTGATTTTTGGCGTGAAATTCATAGAGAAGCAGGATACAAAGAAATTATGACACCAATAATGCTTAATAAACATCTTTGGGAAGTTTCTGGACATTGGGATCATTATAAAGAAAATATGTATCTTTCAAAAATTGATGATGATGTGTATGCTATTAAACCTATGAATTGCCCAGGTGGTGTTTTAGTTTATAAAAGTGAGCCTCATTCTTATAGAGATCTTCCATTAAGATTAGGCGAATTAGGTTTAGTTCACAGATATGAAAAATCAGGCGAACTTGGTGGATTATTGCGTGTTAGAAGTTTTACACAAGATGATGCACATATTTTTATGATGCCTAGTCAAATTAAAGATGAAATTAAAGGTGTTATATCTTTAATTGATAAAGTTTATAAAATATTTGGATTTGAATATCATGTTGAACTTTCTACAAGACCAGAAAATAGTATGGGAAGTGATGAAGATTGGCTTCTTGCCACAAATGGTTTAATAAATGCATTAGATGAACTTAATATTGATTATATTGTTAATGAAGGAGATGGGGCATTTTATGGACCAAAAATAGATTTTCATCTTAAAGATGCTTTAGGAAGAACATGGCAATGTGGAACTATTCAACTTGATTTTCAACTTCCACAAAGATTTGAATTGGAATATGTTGGAGAAGATGGAGAAAAACATAGACCTATAATGATTCATAGAGTTATTTATGGTTCTCTTGATCGTTTTATGGCAATGCTTATTGAAAACTTTGCAGGTGCATTTCCACTTTGGCTTGCACCAGAACAAGTAAGAGTTTTATCTTTAACAGAAAGAAATAATGATTATGCAAAATCAATTCAACAACAATTGTTTAATTTAGGTATTAGAGCAGAATGCGATATAAGAAATGAAAAAATAGGTTATAAAATAAGAGAAGCATTATCTATGAAAGTTCCTTATTTAATAATAGTTGGAGATGAAGAAGAAAAATCAAATACTATTTCTATAAGAGGTCGTGGTTATGAGAATAAAACTGGTCTAAAATTGTCAGATTTTATCATTCGACTTGAAAATGAGATAAAAACGAAGAAAATTTAGTTAAATTTACTTTGAGATATTAATAAACTTATGATAGACTTAATTTTAGATAGCAAAAAAATATTTAAAAAATTAGGAGGAATATTTTAATGGATGCAACTCAAATCATTTTAATTGTTTTCATAGTTTTACTTATCATTATTTATCCAATTATGATTTCAACAAGAAATAAAAAAGAAAATCAAAGAATGCAAGAACAAACAAATTCTTTAAAAAGAGGAGATAAAGTTCTTACAACTAGTGGTGTTTATGGAACAATTGTTGATCTTCATTTAGAGGGTGATAAGAAAATAGTTACAATTGAAACAGGAACAGATAAGAAAAAAGGTTATATATCTGTAGATGCATATGCAATTTATACAATCTTTAAAGATGAAGAACAAAAAGTAGAAGACAAAAAGAATTCACAAGATTCTTCAGTTCAACCAGAAAAGGTAAATGATAAAGATAATCAAAAACTAGATATCAACAACGAGAATGCTGAAAATTCTGAAAATAAATCTGAAGCAAAAAAAACTGAAAATATTATAAATGATAAAAAAGATTCAAATAATGTTAATGAAGAAACTAATAAAAGTAAAAAGTGATTTTTTAAATAACTATCATTAAAAGGTAGTTATTTTTTTTCATTTCACAACATAACTTACTTTAGAATTTACTTTTAAGTATTTTAAAAAGGAGTTATGTATGAAAATGAGAATAAAAATAAAATCAACTGATTCAAAGAATCATTCTCCAATTGTAGGTAATATTGCTAAAGGAACTTTAATCGCATTATGTATTTCACTTGTTTTAGTATTAATTTTTGCTTTTTTATTAAAGTTTACAAATATCTCGGATAGTGCTATTAGTCCAATAAATCAGGTTATAAAAGGAATTAGTATATTTTTTGGTGTATTTATAGGATTAAAAAAATCCAAAGAATTAGGGCTAGTAAGTGGTTTATTAATAGGTTTTATTTATACTTTTCTTGCATTTTTTGTTTTTTCGATTTTAAGTGGTAGTTTTTCTTTTGATGTAACATTATTGACAGATATTGTTTTTGGTGCTGTAATTGGTGCTATATGTGGAATCATCTGTGTAAACATTAAAAAAAGTAGTAATTAAAACCTAATTTTATTTGACATCTACTTTTTAATTCCTTATAATATGAAAGTAATGCTAAATGAAGTTTAAAAAACTTTATTTTGGCAATTATTTAGTATGTAGAATAAAAAGTTTTTAAAAAACTTTTTCAAAATTAATGAATTAATGAGGATTTAGATGTTAAAGAAAAATTCTATTGTAAAATTTGTATTATTAACTATTATAGCAATCTTAGGTGTTTTATTATGTGTTTTACCTTTTAATATTCCAGCATCTACAAATAGGTATAATAGTTTTTTGACTTCTATTGAAAAAGCAATGGATTTAAATGGTGGAGTGGTTGCAATGTATGATTGCACTTTGCCTAATGGTGGAACTGTAAATCTAGATAAGGCTATAGATAATTCAATTGAAAAAATTAATAAAATTTTTAATACTGAAGGTTACAACGAGTTAAATGTTGTTCGCCAAGGTAATAATAAAGTTAGAATAGAAGTTGCTGGTGCTTTAGAGTCTGATTATGCTTTTTCATACATTGAAGATTATAAAGAACTTAAAATGACAGTTCAACAATTATCTGATACGGTTACAGATCCAAGAGTTTTTGTTGATAGTAGTGATATTGCAACAGCATATCCTAGTGTTGATTATGAAAATTCAAGTTATGGCATTGTTGTTGAGTTTACTTCAAATGGTTTAACTAAATTGCAAGAATTAAAAGACTATGCTGCAGAGACATCTAATGCAACAATCTATGTGTATTTAGGGGAATTTAAAAGTTCTAATTTATTATCAGAAATAAGTGTTGATAATGTTACAGATAATACAATGTTTTTAACTGCAAGTTCAAATGGTTCATATTCAACAGCAAGTGCTACAGAAGCAAAAGAAATTGCATATTCTATAGTTTCAGGATCTCTTGATGTTAAACTAAATTTTGTTGAAAGTAGTTATATTTCTCCTGCTTTAGGCGAAAATACGCAATTATATATAGGTATTGCTGGTTTAATAATTATTTTATTAACATTTATCTTTTTAATTGTTAGATATGGCGATTTGGGATTGCTTGGATTATTATCATTAACATTTTTCTTAGTTTTTTATATTTTCTTCTTGCAAGCAATTCCTCTTGTTGTTTTAAATCTTGCAGGCGTATTTGGAATTCTTTTAGGTTTTGTAATAGCAACCATTTCTAATTTAATCATATTTGAAAGAATTCGTGACGAATATGCTATTGGTAAAAAAATTCATTTAGCATGCAGAGGTGGCTTTAAAAGAGCATTGTGGACAATTTTAGATAGCCATTTCTTAATAATTTTAGTGGGAATTTTTATTTGGATTTTTGCACCAGCAACTCTTAAATGTTTTGCTATTACTTTATTGATAGGGACATTATTATCAATGTTCTCATCTCTTGTAATGACCAGATATTTCGTAAATATTTATCTTCCTATAAATAGCACAAAAGCAAAGAGATTGCATCTATATAGAGATAAAAGCATTGTGGAAATTAAAGATGATGGTGTTGAAATAATAAAAGAAGAGGCTAACTCTGTAGAAGGAGGTGGCATCAATGAATAATGAAAAAAAATCTTTAGATAAATTTATTATGAGTTCAAAATTGAGTGTAACCAAAAACTTTTTATATTTTTTGATTGCTCCTATAATTATTCTGATTATTGGTATTGTTTTGGTTTGCACAATTGGATTTAATCTTGGCATTGATTTTTCTGGAGGATATACATTTAAAATTTACGTTAACAATGATGGCATGATTAAAAATGAAAGTGTAGTTCAATATGATTTATCTAATAACGAAGATTATAATAATGTCTATACAAAAATAGAAACAGTTTTAAATAATAATGGTTTAGATATTATCGAATATAAAACAACTTCAATAACAGTTAATGAATATAATATTTCGGCAGGACAGGCAGTAGAAATAGTATTTCAAAATAATACAGAGAATGCTGAAACTTTAAATCAAAAATTGCATTCTGATTTAGTTAATGCTTTTAATTATGATGGTTATGATAATGCAATTACTTCAATTGATGAAGTTTTACCAACATATTCATTTAATTGGGTTGTAGGGTTGGTTTCTGCAGTAGTTTTTGGTCTCTTGGTGGCAATAATATATTTAGCAAGTCGATATAACATTTCTGCTAGTATAATAACTTTATTACAAGTTGCTTTAGATTTATTTGTAACTTTGTCATTAATTGTTATTTGTCAATTGACTATAAATTTAAATTTAGGAATAACATTATTAACAACATTTATGTTAAGTTTATTTAATGTATTTTTCTATTACAATAAAATTAAGGATAATTTCAAAACTGGTAAATATGAAAATATGAACAATAGTAATATAGCAGATTTAACAGCAAAAGAAATGACTTTTAAAAAATCAATTATATATATTGTATTGTTTATAATATCTGCAGTTTTTTCTATTCTAGCAGTTGAAGGTGTGAGAGAAGTTGCTTTAGGAATTATGATTGCATTAATTGTTACTTATTATAATTCTCAATTTATTTTACCTTCTTTATGGGCTACAATTTTTAAAACAAAAAAGAAAAAAAATAATAAATAAACACATTAATTTGTGTTTATTTTTTTTGTATTTTTTTAATTAAAATTGTTTAAATATTAATAATTACTTGACTATAAAAAATGTTTATGATATACTTTTTCAGTCATTGGACAATAAGCACTTATAATATATTCAGTTGCAGTTGCCTAAAATTCAAAATAATAAAACAATATAAGTATTTTGATAAAGGTTATTCCTGAGGTCGCAATCTGGAGCGTGAAAATTATAAGGAAGGACAAAAACAAAAGGAGGAAAATAAAAAATGTCAGTTATTTCAATGAAACAACTTCTAGAAGCAGGTGTTCATTTTGGTCATCAGACTAGAAAATGGAACCCAAAGATGAAAAAATACATTTTTACAGCAAGAAATGATATTCATATCATCAATCTAGAACAAACTTCTGAACAAGTAGATAAAGCATATCAATTTGTTCGCGATATCGTTGCTGCAGGTAAAAAAGTTCTTTTTGTAGGGACAAAGAAGCAAGCACAAGATGCAGTTAAAGAAGAAGCCGAAAGATGTGGAATGTATTATATTAATACACGTTGGCTTGGTGGATGTTTAACCAATTTCAAAACTATTAAATCTAGAATTGAAAGATTAAACAAGTTAAATCAAATGGAAAAAGTAGGTGAATTTGATTTATTGCCTAAGAAAGAAGTTACTCTTCTAAAAGCAGAAAGAGATAAACTTGAAAAAAATCTTGGTGGAATTAAAGAAATGAGAGAACTTCCAGGACTTGTTGTAGTAGTTGATCCTAATGTAGAACACATTTGTGTAAATGAATGTAAATTATTAAATATACCTATGGTTGGTCTTGTTGATACAAATGGTAATCCAGACGGTATTGATTATGTAATCCCAGGAAACGATGATGCAATTCGTTCTGTAAAACTTATTGTAGCCGCAATGGCCGATGCTGTTATTGAAGCAAAAGAAGGCGTTTCTATGAAGAAAGAAGATGATTCTGCAGATGAAGACATTGATATTGAAAAAGTCCTTGCAGAAACAAAACCTAATTTAGAAATTGCTGAAGCAGGGGAAGAAAATCACAATAAGAAAAGTAAAAAGAAACCTTCAAAGAAAAAGACTGAAACAAAAAAAGAAGTAAAAGAAGAAACTGTTAGTGAAAAAACAGATGACGCAAAATCTGATAGTGAAGGAGAATAATTATGAATTTTACAGCAAAAGACGTTGCAGAACTTAGAGCAAAAACAAACGCAGGTATGATGGACTGCAAAAAAGCATTGGTTGAATGTGATGGTGATTTTGAAAAAGCAATAATTTGGCTTAGAGAAAAAGGAATTGCTGCTGCTGCAAAAAAACAATCACGTATTGCAAGTGAAGGAATTGTTACTTCATATATACACATGGGTGGTAAAATTGGTGTTCTTGTAGAAATCAATTGCGAAACAGATTTTGTTGCTAAAACAGAGGCATTCCAACAAATAGGACATGATGTTGCATTACAAATTGCCGCTGCTGCACCTAAATATGTAAGAATTGAAGATGTTCCATCAGAAGAACTTGAAAAAGAAAAAGAAATTCTTAGAAATCAAGCATTAAATGAAGGTAAACCTGCTCAAATAATAGAAAAGATGGTTGAAGGTCGAGTTAAAAAATTTTATCAGGATGTTTGTTTGCTTGAACAACCATTTGTTAAAAATCCAGAATTAACTATTCAATCATATATTAATGAAAAAATACTTCAAATTGGAGAAAAAATTTCTATTAGAAGATTTGCAAGATTTGAAATGGGAGAAGGCTTAGAGAAGCGTAATGATAATCTTGCAGAGGAAGTTGAAAAACAAATGAAAGGTAATAATTAATTTTATTATTATAAATCATATATGAAAAAGTGATCATTAAAAAATATTAAAAAAACACGAATTAATTCGTGTTTTTTTATTTAATCAATTCTAAAGAATAATTACCTAAAACAACTTTATTTTGTGCAAGTTTGCAAAGAATTGTCCATTTATTATCATTAGAATTTATTTTACATTTATTATAAATATCTTGTCTAGAAGATGCCATAATCCAAGGCATAAATTCTATATATAATTCTTTAGATATTTTGTTTACTGAATTGTATAAATTATAATTTAATGCCCCATAACTTAATTTTTTTGCTTTTTCTTCTTCTTGAATATTTGAATTATAAACATAATTATTATTTTCAAAATTTAAATTGCCTAATTTGCAATCATAATATTTTAATATTAGCATCATATTTAAATCTCCCTGTCATCATTTTCATTATAATAATCTGATTTTTGTATTAATCTTTCTTTAACTAAATTCAATAAATGTTCGCACTTTATATCATATATTAATGAAGATTGTTCTTTTAAAAAGTCGGGGAATTCACCATATTCGTTTTCGGCTTGTTTAAAAGCATTTTTTAAAATATTATTATTTGGACGAAAATTATCAAAAACAAAATCTCTTAACTCTTTTGAATCACATATCATTTGAATTAATTCCTCATTAACTTTATTCATAATCTCAGGAGATTGTTTAGATTTTTGAGTTCTTAGTGGATTATTTTGATCTCGTAAAGCAGTAGGAGTAATAATACCTAGTGCTATAGGTTTTGAACTTAATAATTCATTTAATTGTGTTATATTTTTTTTATTTCTTAAAGAATCTCTTTGATGTTTGATAACACCTTCTCTGTAATTCCAACAAAAAATGTTTCCGTTGTCAAACAAAGGACATAATTTCATTTCATTATTATTAGAATCTATTAAGAATGCTACATTATACCAATTTCTATCAGATTGACAACATATGTAATCAAGTATAAACATTTTTTCTAGTTGTAGAAGAATTTCATTGCTATTTATTTTTATATTTGGATTTTCAAGAGAAAATGCTTTTAAACTTTTTATGTAGTTTGATAATGTATTTTCATTATCAACAACTATACCATTAAAATTGTCATACATAAAATTTTTGTAGAAATCTAGCAGAGTATATGCAGAAACTTCTGGAAAACCATTAGGATTGTAATTTTTAGATATTACACCTTCATTTCCATAACCTTTTTCATGATTATATGCAAGTTTATATTCAACACAAGAAACATTTAATTGATTACAAATTTTATTAAAAATTATTTCACCTAAATCTTCATATGTTTTTAAAGAACTTGTTGCATCTCTATTTGTATTTTTAAACAACCATTTTGTTTTGTCAGTTGAATTATTAAAAATAAACCAATATTTAGGTCTTGAACCTCTACCTTCATTGATTTCAGCAATAGTTATGTTGTCATTTGGTTTTAATTCGATTCTATTCATTTTAACACCTTTTTCATTTTTTATTTTATATGTTTTTTTACTTATTGTCAAGTTGATACTATTATTCAATAAACATTTTATTAATTATTACAGATTTTTGAAATATACTTGTCAAGTAGTCAATTTATCAATAATTTTAGCATATTTCTTTTATATAGTTGTCAAATCATTTGCAAAAAAAATACGTTTATAGTAAAATTATTTCCAAGGAGAAATATATGAGCGAATTATTCGATGAAATTGAATTATCTTGTCAAGATGAAATTGATAAAGCGATCAACCATCAAGTAAATGAATATTTAGTTGTAAGAGCAGGAAGAGCAAATCCTCATATTCTAGATAAAGTTTATGTTGATTATTATGGCGTTCCAACTCCAATTAAAAATATGGCAAGTATAACTGTTCCAGAAGCAAGAATTTTGGCTATATCTGTTTGGGACCAGTCTCAAATTAAAAATATTGTAAAAGCAATTACTGCCGCTGATTTAGGTGTAAATCCAAACGAAGATGGGAAAATTATAAGATTAGTTTTTCCTATGCTTACAGAAGAAAGAAGAAAAGAAATAGCAAAAAATCTTAAAAAAATTGCAGAAGAGAGTAAAGTTGCTGTTCGTGCTGCCAGACGTGATGCTATGGAAATGATAAAAGAACTTGAAAAAGATGGGGAAATTTCTGAAGATGAACAATCAGTATTTGAAGATAAGATTCAAAAAATGGTTGATATAGCATGTGATAAAATTGATGACAATTATAAAACAAAAGAAAAAGAAATTATGGAAATATAATTTCTTTAATATTTTATTTTAAAGGATTGTTATATGAAAGATTTAAAAAATGTTCCTACTCATATTGGTATAATAATGGACGGTAATGGTCGCTGGGCTACTAAAAGAGGGATACCAAGAAATTATGGACATAAAGAAGGGGTTAAGGCTATTGAAAGAGCAATATTTGCTTGTTTAAAATTTAATATAAAATATTGTACATTTTTTGCTTTTTCTACTGAAAATTGGAAGAGAAGCAAAGAAGAAATTGAAGGAATTTTTTCTTTATTAAGAGATTATCTAAAAAATGATGATAATATTTTTATAAAAAATGAAATAAAAATTGATTCAATAGGTGTATTAGATCCTTTTCCTGATGATTTAGTTGCTGAACTTACAAATTTAAAAAATAAAACTCGTAATTTCGACAAACTTATTGTTACTTTTGCTTTAAATTATGGTGGACGTGATGATATAATAAGGGCTGTAAATAAATTATTAATGAATGATAAAGAAAATGTTACAGAAAAAGAATTCCTATTATCTTTAGATACAGGAAATATGCCTGAACCAGAGATTATAATAAGAACAAGTGGTGAAATGAGAATTTCAAATTTCATGCTTTATCAAATGGCTTACAGTGAACTATATTTCCCAAAGGTTTATTGGCCTGATTTTAATGAAAAACATTTATATAAAATTTTAAAAAATTATCAAAAAAGGGATAGAAGATTTGGAGGTGTCCGTTGAAAACTAGATTACTTACATCACTTGGATTTTTATTTGTGCTCGCTATTGCTTTTATATTGAAAGTTTTTGTTAGCAATTATTTTTTTGATGCTTTTATAGTAATAATAACTTGTTTTGCTGCTTTTGAAACTTCTAAATTATTTACAAAAATGGGACGATATAATGATAAAATAATGGCTACAATATTCCCATGTTTTGCAATGTTGATATTGTTATTAGGTGTTTATTTTGATTCTTCTATAGGCATTTTATTTACTATAGTATTAGAGATTGCATGCATTGTTATTTTCTTTGGTTTAACATTCTTAATATCTTTTATAAATCGAAATACAAAAATTGAATTAAAAACAAGAAAAATGGACAAGTTTATTTCACTTCCAAAATATTCTTTAATAAAAGCATTTAATACAACAGTTACATTTATTTATCCAACATTTTTGTTATTATTTATGTCATTAATTAATCATTTTGATGATTTAACAACATCTTTTGACATTATAAAAGATATAGATGGATTTAAGTTTATATCATTTTTTGTATTAATTTTTGCTTTCTTAATTCCAATATTTACTGATACTTTTGCTTATATTACTGGAGGATTAATAGGAGGCAAAAAATTAGCACCTAAAATTAGTCCAAATAAAACTGTTGCAGGAGCAATAGGTGGTTTGTTATGGTGTGTTTTATTATCAACCACAGTATTCTATATATTTTATTCTATACCAGAAATGGCAATAATAATGAATAATGCAGGAATTACAATATGGAAATTTATTATAATATCATTTATAGGATCAATCTTAGCACAATGTGGAGACTTATTTGAAAGTTGGATTAAGCGTAATGCTGGTGTAAAAGATTCTGGTAACATATTGCCAGGACACGGTGGTATTTTAGATAGATTTGATTCATATATATTCACTATTCCTTTTATGTTTGTTGCTTTCAGTATATTATTTGCTGTGTTATAATAAAATATAAAAATTACTAATGAAAATAGGTTGTATTATAAAATGACAACCTATATTTATTAAAGCGAGGTAAAATGTATATTTTATATATTATTCTGGCAATAGTGATTTTACTTTTTATGGTTCTTATACATGAATTTGGTCATTATTGTATTGGGAGAATGCTTAATTTTAAAATAATTGAATTTTCTGTAGGGTTTGGTAAAGCCCTTATTTCTCGTAAAAATAAAAGGGGAGAATTAATATCATTACGTTTATTTCCATTAGGTGGTTATTGTGCTTTTGCTGGTGAAGATGAAACAGATGGTAAAGATAAAGATGCATTTACCAATCAAAAACCTTGGAAACGTATTTTAGTTTTTCTTGCAGGTGTTACATTTAATTTTGCCACTGCAGTATTCTTTTCTTTGATTTTATTATGCACAGTTGGATATGATATCCCACAAGTAACGACTAAATTTGAAGATGTTTATAGTGATAAACAGATAGAAATTGTAAATGTGTATGGTGAAAAGATTGATAGAAACAATATTATTGAAGGTAAATATGGTTATTATGTAACCTATTTAACTGAAGATATGGATGTTCTTCAACCAAATGATGTAATTGTTGCGATAAATGGAAATAAAATTGATTTTGCGTATGGTTATAATTATAGTGATTTAAGAACAGAAGAATTTAGTAATTTAATGAATTATATGAATACGGAAAAGAAAAATTCAGAAACTAATAACACTATTTTTGATGCTGAAGAAACTTTTAAAAATTATAAGCCAACTACAATTGCAACTGTAAAAAGAAATAATGAATATAAAGATGTTTATATTGGATTTTATCAATTGCAAACAAAAACAGCAGTAAAAAATGATAATAGTGTTAATGAAGAAGAAATAAAATATCAATATTGTTTTGACTCAAATGTTAAGGCTTATGTATATTCCTTTGGAGAGGCTTTAGAAAGAGCCGTTCCATTTGCCTTTGGTTTGGCGTGGGTAGTTTTGAAGAGTTTATGGCTTTTAATAACATTTCAACTACCAATATCAGCAATAGGTGGTCCTATAACAACAATAGCAACTATAGCCACTTATACTCAGGCAAGTGCAGCAAATCTTTTAGTTTTAATTCCTCTTATATCTGCAAATTTAGCAGTATTTAATGCATTGCCTATACCAGCATTAGATGGTGCCCATGTATTATTTACAACCATAGAATCTATTAGAAAGAAACCAATAAAAAGAGAAACTGAAAATTTAATTCATACCATTGGGTTGCTTATTTTATTTGGGGCAGTCATTCTGATTGACATTTTACATTTTCTATTATAAAATAATCACATGATTAATATAATTGATATTTTAAATAAAAAATTTGATAATAAATATAATTATTTAAAACTCTTGAATGTTGTGTATGATTTTACTGGTTGCACAATTACTTTTCTATTTCCTTATACAATAGATGAAATTGATTTACAGTCAAGAAAAGAAATAGAAAATTTTCTTCAAGAGTTTTTATCTTTAAAAAAAGATTTGAAATTAAAATTTAAGAAAAGTTTTTTAGATGAGAAACTTATAGTTAATGAAATTATAGAATTTTTTAAACTTAATAAAAAAGGACTTATACCATATATTTCTTTTGATAATATTTCTGCTGTTTATAAAGACCTAAATGTTGATGTAAAAATTGCTTTAAACCAAGATGTATTATCTCTATTAGATGATTTTGAATTAAAATCTGAAATTAAAGATTTTTTAGACAAATTATTTATCGCAAATTTTAACGTTGAAATAACTGAAAATGAAGATAAATTGCCCGAAAATATCGAAGCAGAGGATATCATTCCTACTTCAAGTAAAGCACGACGCTATAATGTTAATGTAATAAAACCTATAATAGGTGGAGAAATAATACCTAAGCCTGAATATTTAGAAGATATTAAAAAACCTAAACAATCAGTAATATTATCAGGATTTATTACAAACAAAAATAAAAAAACTTTTATTGCAAAAAAAGGAAAACATACTGGAGAGGAACGAACTTTTTATACATTTAATTTACGTAATAACAATGCAATAATTGATTGTATATATTTTTGTGGTAAAACACATGAAAAAGATATGGAATCACTTCAAGATTTAACAATGCTTCTTTGCGTAGGTGATGTTAAAATAGGTTTAAATGGTAAATTAACTTATTACATAAAAAAAATATCATTAGCAAGTCCATGTGAAATTATAGAAGAAATAAAAACTGAAGATAATGTGGTTTATAAACATAAAAAGGTTGTTTTCCCTGATATTTTACCAAGAAGTTCGCAAACTAATTTATTTGAAGAAAAACATAAATATAATGATTTTATTATGAATAACAATATTGTTGTTTTTGATATTGAAACAACTGGACTTGATCCTGAAACTTGTGAAATAACTGAAATTGGTGCAGTAAAAATTGAGCATGGGGAAATTACTGAAAGATTTTCTTCTTTTGCAAAACCAAAAAATCCAATTCCTATTGAAGTTCAGGAATTAACACATATTACAGATGAAATGGTTGCTTTTGCTCCAAGAATTGAAGATGTTATTCAGGATTTTTATGATTGGTCAAGAGGGTGTATTATAAGCGGATATAATATTGTTGGCTTTGACTTAAAATTTATAAAAAAAGTAGCAAATAATATTGGCTTAAAATTTGATAATGATGTTATTGATACAATGATTGTAGTAAGACAGTCTGGATTAAGAACAGGTAATTATAAACTAGGAACAGTAGTTAAAGCATTAGGATTAACTTTAAATGATGCACATAGAGCATTCAATGATGCTTATGCAACAGCACAAGTGCTTATGGAATTAAATAAAAAATAAAATTTATAATCTTTTAAAAAACTTAATTTTAGTATTAAATAGGATTTAATTATACCAAAAAATTTATATTAAATACTTGATTTTATATTTGTTTTTTGGTATAATATATATGACTTGTGTAGGGAGCGTGCAGATTTGCATCGCTCCCTACTTCGTAAAGGAGGAAATTTTGGCAAAAAAGGTAAAAACAATATGCGAAGAAAAAATATCGCCTATTATTGAAAATATGGGATATGAAGTTGTTGATATTGAATATGTAAAAAAGTCTGATGGAATGAATTTGATTTTCTATATTGATAAAGAAGATGGTGTCCAAATTCAAGATTGCGAAAAAGTATCAAAAACAATAGACCCTATTTTAGAGGAATTAAATCCTACTGACGATGCATCTTATATTTTAAGTGTAAGTTCACCAGGAATAGATAGACCTTTAACCAAGGATAGAGATTTTAAACGTAATTTAAATAAAGAAATTTCTATAACTCTTTTTGCAAAAAAAGATGGGCAAAAAAGATTTGATGGAGAATTAATATCATACGATGAAAATTCTGTATCCATTAAAATAGAAGACAAAATTTTTTCTTTTAATAAAAACCAAATTGCACATATTGTGCCAGTAATTAAATTTTAAGGAGTTTTAAAATGATTAATAAAGATTTTTTTCAAGCATTAGAGGACTTGGAAGTTGAAAAAAAGATTAATAAAGAAACTTTTATTTCTACTCTTGAAACTGCATTAACTTCTGCTTATAAGAAAATGTATGGCGAAGCAAAATCTGCTATGGTAAAATTAAATCCAGAAAAGGCAACTATAAAAATTTATTCTTATAAAACTGTTGTTGATGAAGTTCAGGATCCAGATAAAGAAATATCTTTATCTGAAGCAAGACTTATAAAAAAATCATATAAAGTTGGAGATATAGTTCAAACTGAAGAATCTACTAAAGACTTTGGTCGAATCGCTGCACAAACTGCAAAACAAGTAGTTATGCAAAAAATTAAAGAAATGGAAAGACAAATTGCTGTTTCAGAGTTGTCTGAAAAAGAAGATGAACTTTTAACAACAATAGTAAAAAGAATTGACAATGGAACAGTTTACGTTCAAATTTCTAATTCACATACTGAAGGCGTAATGCTTCCATCAGACCAAATCCCAGGAGAAAAATTTAATGTTGGGGATAGAGTAAAAGTTTATGTAAAAAAAATCAAAGATTCTTTTAAAGGAACTCAAATCCAAGTAACTAGAAGTAATGTTGGTTTTGTAAGAAAATTGTTTGAACTTGAAATTCCTGAAGTTGCAAATGGCGATATTAAAATAAAAAATATTGCACGAGATCCAGGAAATAGAACAAAGGTTGCAATTTATACAGAAAAGGCTAACATTGATCCAATCGGCACTTGTGTAGGTTTTCATGGTCAAAGAATAGATACAATAACATCAGAAATCAATGGTGAAAAGATTGATCTTATTGAATATAGCGAAGACCCACTTGAATATATTGCAAAAGCACTTAGTCCAGCAAAAGTTATAAGTGTTGAAACAAATGAAAGTTTGCATTCTTCAAGAGTTATTGTGCCAGATGATAAGTTATCATTAGCCATTGGTAAAAATGGTCAAAATGTGCGTTTAGCAGCAAGGTTAACAGGTTGGAAAATTGAAGTTAAACCAGAAAGTTCTATTAATCAAACAACTGTTAAAGAACCTGAATATGAACTCACTGAATTAAATGATGATGATGCATTTAATGGTTTAGAAGACCTTGAAGAGTTAGAAGATATTGATTCTGATGACGAAGATTAAAATATCTCAGAGGGGATTATGGAAAAATTAAGAATGTGTATTGCTTGTAGAACAATGCAAGACAAACGCAATTTAACGAGAATAGTCAAAGATAAAGAGGGTAATATCTTTATTGATGAAACAGGTAAAAAAAATGGTCGTGGGGCTTATGTATGTAAAAATGAAGAATGTTTAAACAAATTGTTAAAACAAAAATCTTTGAATAAAGCCTTTAAGACGAATGTAAATGATGAAATTTATCAAAAATTAAAGGAGGAGATAGTTGGAAATAAATAAAATAAAAGGCTATCTCAATATATCACAAAAAGCAGGATATATTATATGGGGTGGGGATAATTTAAAAAATTATAGTAAAAAACTTTTTTTAGTTTTAGTTGACACCTCTGCACAAAAGAATACTCAAAAAGTTGTTGAAAAAATTAAGTTAAAAGAAATTCCTATTATATTTGTCGAAAATTTATCGAATTTAGTTAATAAATCAAATTGTAAAATAATAGGAATAAAGAATAAAGCAATAAGTGAAATCTTAGTTGATTTATTAAAATAAAAGGAGTTAGCATTGGCAAATCAATCTTTACAAAATTTAAGAAAAATCCATGATTTACAAAAAGATGGAGAAATATCAAAAATATTAAAAGAAATTCGAACTTCAAAAAATAAGGTCGATGCTTTTAGCGAACAAATAAATCAAACAAAAAAATCTTTAATAGAGGAAAATAAAGTTGATGTTATAACTGTTCAAAAAGAAGAACCTAAAGAAGTTAAAGAAGAAAAAAGTGTAGAAGAGGTTGTTGAAATAAAGAAAGAAGAACCTACTTTTATTAAAGGCAATGTTAACAATAATGATAAAAATCAAAAACAAGATTTCAAAAGAAATGATAAATCCCAATCTTTTAATAATCGAAATCAATATAATTCAAATAATAGAGGAAATAATCAAAATAATAAATTTAATCAACAACGTCAAAATGGCAACTTTAATAAAGATAGAAATAAAAACTTTAATAATAGGTTGAATAACAATAATCAAAAAAAATTTGGAAGTAATAATTTTGTATCTTCTAAAGCAAATAATTATCGTTCTTTTGTAAGTGATGATGCACCAGAAATTGATTTAAAAAATGAACGTAATTACGCAAATAAAACAAAATACGCACAAAAACATAATAACAATAATTATGAAGAGAAAAAATCACAAAACAAAAGACGAGAAGATTCAAAACGTAATAACATATTTGTAGAAGATGAAAATGGTTTTGAAGAAGTAACTTTTGGTTCAAGAAAGAGTGTAAAGAAAAAGAAAGAAAACACTGAAAAAACAAATACAATAGTTATAAAACATGCAGTTTTAACTTCTAAAGAAATTACAGTAAAAGATTTTAGCGAAAAAATAGGTAAACCTGTAACGGAAATAGTAAAAAAATTAATGCTTTTAGGAATCATGGCTACAATTAATTCAAATATTGATTATGATACTGCCGAACTTGTTGCAAGTGATTTTGGTATAACTCTTGAACTTAAAGCAGATAAATCATTTGAGGAAAAATTAATAGAAACGGCAGAAGGACATGATGCTGAAGAAAATTTGGTAAAAAGACCTCCAATCGTTGCAGTAATGGGACATGTTGACCATGGTAAAACTTCTCTTTTGGATGCATTTAGAAAAACAAATGTGGTTGCAGGAGAAGCAGGTGGAATTACACAAAGTATTGGTGCATATCAAATTTCATTTAATGGAGAAAAAATTACTTTTATAGACACTCCAGGACATGCTGCATTTACACAAATGCGTGCTAGAGGTGCAAAAGCGACAGATATAGCAATTTTAGTTGTTGCTGCAGATGATGGAGTTATGCCTCAAACTATTGAAGCAATTAACCATATTAAAGCAGCAAATGTTCCAATTATTGTAGCAATCAATAAAATGGATAAGCCTGAAGCAAATCCAGAACGAATAAAACAACAACTTGCTGAAAATGGAGTATTGCCTGAAGAATGGGGTGGTGATGCTATTTGCGTTCCAATTTCTGCAAAAACTGGTATGGGGTTAGATGATTTAAAACAAACTATTTTATTAGTTAGTGAAATGCAAGAATTAAAAGCAAATCCTAATAAAATGGCGACTGCAGTTGTTATTGAAGCAGAACTTGATAAAAATAGAGGTCCTGTAGCATCTGTCATTGTTCAAAATGGGACATTGCATATTGGTGATTCAATAATGTCTGGTTTAACTTATGGAAAAGTTAGAGCAATGTTTAATGATAAGGGAAAACCTGTAAAATCTGCTGAACCATCAACACCTGTTGCAATACTAGGTTTTAATGAAGTTCCTTCTGCAGGAGACCAAGTTTATGCAGTTGAAGAAACTTTATCAAAGCAAGTAATTCAAGAACGTATAAACAAAATTAAAAAAGAGAGAAGTGCTCAATCTTCTGGAGTAACTTTAGATAACTTTATGAATAGAGTTCATGAGGGTGCTCTCAAAAACTTAAATATAATTATAAAAGCAGATACTGTTGGTTCAGTTGAAGCATTAAAGGTTGCCTTACTTGCTATTAGAAATGAAGAAGCAAAAGTAAACATTGTTCATAGTGGTGCAGGTGCAATAACCGAAAGTGATGTTATTTTAGCACAAACTACTGACTCAATTATAATATCATTTAATCAAAAAATTTCTTCAAAAATAAAAAATCTTTCTGATTCTTTAAAAGTTCAAGTTAAAGAATATGATATCATTTATCAGGTAGTTGATGATATTACATCTGCAATTACTGGCATGTTAAGCATTAAGTATGAAGAAGTTTATATTGGATCAGCAGAAGTTAGAATGGTATTTAAACTTTCTACTGCAGGAAAAGTTGCTGGTAGTTATATAAAAGATGGTAAAGTTACAAGAAATGCAATAGTTGTTGTAAAACGTGGTAATGAAGAACTTGGAAAGACAACTGTTGAGTCTTTAAAAATACAAAAAGATGAAAAATCAGAAATCAGCAAAGGATTTGAATGCGGTATTAAATTAAAAGATAATTTTGATCTTAAGGAAGGAGATATATTAGAATTCTATTCAAAACAAGTAATTAAAAGATAAAAATTTTCTTTTTAAGATTAATCATTTTGAAAATTTGTTAAAATAAAGTATAATAAAATTATCAATAAATTTGATAATTTTATTTTTTTAAGGAGATTTTTATGTCAATCAGATTTGAAAGAGCAAACAGTGAAATTCAAAGGTGTCTTTCTGATATTATACAAAATAAAATGAATGACCCAAGACTTAATTCACTTTTATACATCAGTGAAGTCAATATAACTCCAGATTTTAAATTTTGTAAAATAAAAATAGCACTTGATAGTGATAACCAAAATGAGTTGAATACTATAATTTCTGTTTTGCAAAAATCAGAAGGATTTATAAAAAAAGAATTGGTTAAAATGGTTAAAATGCCCCATGTTCCTAAATTAAACTTTGTTATTGATAAAGGAACACAGGCTACGATACGAATAAATGAATTATTAAAAACTATAGATATACCAAAAGAGGAAAGTGATAATAATGATGAAGAATAATAAAATACAAGAAATTGCGAAACAAATAAAAAAAGCAAAAACTATTGCAGTTTTTACACACATTAATCCTGATTTTGATGCACTAGGTTCATCTTTATCTTTAGTAGAAATGCTTAATACTATGGGGAAGAAGGCATTTTTGTATACAAAAGATAAATTAACAGAAACACAAAAATTAATATTTGATAAAAAATATATTATTAATTCAAAATGTAATGAAGAATTTGATTTGTTTATTTCCGTAGATACTCCATCAATAGAAAGACTAGGAGATTATGGAGAAGAGTTTGTTCAACATTCAAACACAATTGTTCTGGATCATCATGAAAATTCTGGGTTGATAGGAAAATTAAATTATATAAATGAAAAATATAGTTCTTGTTCAGAAATAGTTTTTCAAGTTTTAAAGCATCTTAAAAAACAAATTAACAAAGAAATCGCAACATTATTATATTCTGGTTTAACAGGTGATACTTATTCATTCACCAATTCTAACACGACTGAAGAAAGTTTTAAAAATGCCTTAGAACTGACTAAATTAGGAGCAAATATAACTAGAATAAATGAAATTCAATTTAAGTCTAGAACAAAAAAAGAAATTGAATTCATTGAATATTTATGGAATAATATACAGACAGTTAAAAACTGTGCTTTTTGTTTGATAGATTATAACACATTAAAAAATATGAAAGGTAAAAAAAGTGATTGCGATTTTTATAGTGCAGAATTAATTAAAATTCAAGGCATTGATTATAGTTTCTCTATAATTGAAGATAAAAAAGGAATTTTTAACATATCTTTGAGGTCTAAAAGTGGTTATGATGTAAGAAAAATTGCTGAAAAACTCAATGGAGGTGGTCATCTGTGTGCTGCAGGTGCAAGAATTAATGCAGGAGATATTCAAGAGGCAAAAAATAAAGTAATTAGTTTAATAATAAGGTAACTAAATATGAAAGATCTAAATCAAATTAATGGTATAATTTTATTAAATAAAGAAAGAGGCATTTCTTCAAATAAAGTTGTAAATAAAGTTAAATATTTATTAAAAGCGAATAAAGCAGGGCATTTGGGAACTTTAGATGTTTTAGGCGAAGGTCTTCTTCCTGTAACTTTAGGGAAAGCAACCAAAATTTTTGATTTTTTTCTAAATAAAGATAAAATTTATAAAACCATATTTCGTTTTGGAGAAACAACAGATACGCTAGATTTAGAAGGAATAGTAACTCAAAGAAACGATAAAATTGTTACAATAGATGATATAAATAAAATATTATTTAAGTTTGTTGGAAAACAAGATCAGATTCCACCACTATATTCTGCAAAAAAAATTAATGGTCGAACAGCATATTCTCTTGCTAGAGAAGGAGTAGATGTAAAATTAAAACCTAAAGAAATAGAAGTTTATTCTATAAAATGTATTAAACAGATTGCAATCAATACTTATGAATTTGAAATTCATTGTTCAAGTGGAACGTATATTCGTTCTATTTGTAGAGATTTAGCAATAGAACTTGGCACTTATGGTGTTATGCTTAGTATAATACGCACAAAATGTGGGGATTTTTCATTAGATGATGCATACACAATCAAAGATATTGAAACAGGGAATTATAGCATAATAATGCCTGATGAAGTATTTAAAAATTATAAAAGCATCTTTCTTAATAACAATGAAGAACAAAGATTATTAAATGGTTTAAATATTAAATTTAATGGTCAAGATGGTATATATCGTGGATATGCCGGTGAAGCGTTTTTAGGTTTATTAGAAATAAAAGATAATTTATTGAAAATAAAGTTAAGATTAATATAAAAAATATATCAAGGAGATATTTATGAATGACGATATTTCTTATGAAATATGTAATAAAAAATTCAATTTTAGAGTAGGTGTTTTTATTTATGATGATGAAAATTGCATTTTTGAAAAATCAAAATCAAATGATTATTATAGTTTAATAGGTGGAAGAGTTAAGATAGGAGAAAATACAGAAGAAACAGCAATCAGAGAAGTGTTTGAAGAAACAGGTATAAAGTTAAATAAATCACAATTAAAACTAATTAATGTAATTGAAAATTTTTTTACATTTAGAGATAAAAAATTTCATGAAGTTTTATTTATTTATAAATATAAACTTAATAACATTAGTGCTTATGCAAATACTAATGTTTTAGATAAAGATAATACAAAAATAAAAATGATTAAATTAAATGAACTCAAACTCTTTAATTTAAAGCCAGACTTGATTAAAGAATTTAAGTGTTCACAAAAATTAAAACATTATATTAACAATGGAGAAAAATAAAGTGAAAGTATTATTTGGTCCTTCGGGGGCAGGAGAAGAATTTTATAATCAAGGATTTAAAACAATTTTAGATGTTCCAAAATGGATTAAAAATTATGGACTTGATGCCTATGAATATTCATTTGGTCATGGTTATAATATGTCAACAGAAAAAGCAAAAGAGGCTGGAGATTTATTCAAAGAGTTTGATATTAAATTATCGCTTCATGCACCTTTTTATATTAATTTTGCAAACCCTAGCGAAGAAATGTATTTAAAAACACAAGGTTATTTATATACTGGTGTAAGGTTTTTAAATGCCTTTGGTGCTGATAAATTAGTATTTCATCCTGCTTCTTGTGGTAAATTGGATAGAAAAGAAGCATTAGAATTAACTCGTAAACGATTTGATGAAACATTTAATAAAATGGATCAAGAAGGAATTCTTGAAGGGCTGTTTTTATGTCCTGAAACAATGGGGAAATCAATGCAAATAGGAACATGGAAAGAAGTTGTTGATTTATGTTTAGTTAATTCTCATCTTACTCCAACATTTGATTTTGGACATATTAATTCCATAGAACAGGGTGCTTTAAAAACAAAAGATGATTTTAAAAAAATATTAGAATATTGTATTGAAAAGTTAGGGTTAGAAAGAACAAATGCTTGCCATATTCACTTTTCAAAAATTCAATATGGTCCAAAGGGAGAGATAAAACACTTGAATTATGATGATTCAACATTTGGTCCTGAATTTGATCCACTAGCAGAAGCATTAATTGATTTAAAAATTTATCCACGTGTTATTTGTGAGTCTATGTCTCAAATGCCACATGATGCATTAATAATGAAAAAAATTTATAACAATTTACTAGACAAATAATAGAAATTATGTTAGAATATTTTAGATTAAGTTAAGGAGAAAATTTATGGTATTTGCAGGAGATTTTAGAAAAGGAACAACTTTTGAATGGGATGGCGTTGTATATTCTGTTATTGAATTTTTACATGTTAAACCTGGAAAAGGTTCTCCATTTGTAAGAACAAAATTGAAAAATGTTATGACAGGACAAGTTCGTGAAGTTACATTTAACCCATCTGATAAATTTCAAGTTGCTGTAATTGAAAAAAAAGAAATGACTTATCTTTATAACGACGGTGAAATATATTATTTTATGGATGTTGAAACATACGATCAAATTCCTCTTAACAAAGAAAGTGTTGAAGATGTTTTAAATTTTGTAAAAGAAAATGAAAATTGCACTATGTATTTCTATAAAGGAAATCCTTTTGCAGTTTACGCACCAAACTTTGTAGAGTTGGAAGTTGTTGATTGTGAACCTGGAATTCAAGGGGATACTTCAAAATCTACGACTAAGCCAGCAAAAGTTGAAACAGGATATGTTTTACCAGTTCCATTATTTATTAACATTGGAGATAAAATAAGAATTGATACTCGTGATGGAAGTTATATGGAAAGAATTAAATAAAACATTTTATAAATTAAAAGCATTGACATTTTAAGTCAGTGCTTTTTTTGTTGACAAAATTTATTAATCATTTTGACTTTATTTGTCGTAATAGAATTCTTAAAGAGCATTCTTACATACCTTATCACAGAGGTTAAGATGTTAGAAAAAATTTTACCAGACAACATATATAATATTCTTATTAATAAAGTAAACTTTAATTCTATCAATGAAATTCGTTTACGTGCTGATAAACCAATTGTTTTATCTATTGGTGGGCAAAGAATATTCCTTGGAGAATATGGTGTTACAGGGAATTTAAAAGAAGCAATAAAAGTTTCTAAAATAACTATAGAAGATATTATTTTCAGAGCAAGTGAGTGTTCCATTTATTCAGTAAATGAACAAATCAAAAAAGGTTTTATAGTTACAGAAGGTGGAATTAGATTAGGTCTTGGTGGAGATTTGATAGAAGAAAATAATAACATTAAAACAATGACTAATTTTACAAGTGTTAATATAAGAATTCCCCATGAAATAAAAAATTGTTCTTTACCTGTATTTGATTATTTATTGGTTGATGGAAATGTGATGAATACACTTGTAATTTCACCACCAGGTGCAGGTAAAACCACTTTTTTAAGAGATTTTGTTTATCAGTTATCCGAAAGAAACTTCGCATTTAATGTATTAGTTTTAGATGAGCGAGGAGAGTTAGATTTAGGACAAAATGGATCTATTGGAAATTTTGCAGATAAAATTTCTTTTTCAAAAAAAGTTGTTGGATTTGAAAATGGTATTCGGTCCCTTAGTCCCAATATTATTGTAACAGATGAACTTGGAAAAGAAGAGGATTCAGAAGCAATTTTGTATGCTGTTAATTGTGGTGTAAAGATAATTGCATCTGTCCATAGTGATAATATTAATAATCTTATTCATAAACCATTTTTTGAAAAAATTATTCAAGAAAAATGTTTTCAGCGTTATGTATTATTATCAATGAAAAACGGTCCAGGAACAATAGAGGGTGTTTATAATGAAAATTTTTCTAGATTAAGAATATAAGGAGAATTTAATGAAGTATGTTTTATTAATAATGCTTGCAGGAGTTGCAATTTTGATTGGTTATATATTTTCTAAAAAATATAAAACACGTGCAAATTTCTTTCAATCTTTAGTTTTATTATGTCAAAAATTTGATGTTGAAATAAATTATTCTAGAGAACGAGTTAAAAATATTTTTGACAATTTAGATGAAAAACATAAACATAATTTGTATGGAATAGATAAAAATTACATTGCTTTTTTAAATAAAGAGAATAGTTTAGAAAAAGAAGATCTTTTTAAAAATATTAATTTTCTTAAAGATGATGAAAAAGATATTATTTATATGTTTTTTAAAATCCTAGGTAGAAGTGATGTTGATAGCCAATCTAAAGAAATCAAAAATTATCAAACAAGATTTGAATCAATCTCTAAATCAGCACTCACTGATAATAAAAAATACGGTGGTTTGTCAATTAAACTTGGTATAGTTGCAGGACTACTTTTGATAGTTATTTTTATTTGAGGTGAAACATGGATGTCGATATTATTTTTAAAATTGCTGCTATAGGTATTCTTACAGCGATTGTTGGACAAATATTAAAGCAAACAGGAAAGGATGAAATATCAACACTTGCAACGCTTGCAGGATTAATTATAGTATTAATTATGGTATTGAATTTACTAGGAGATTTATTTACAACTTTAAAAACAATATTTAATTTTTAGAGGGATATGGACGTTATATTTAAAATAATAGCAATTGGTCTTATAACTTGTTTAGCGACAATAATAGTTAGACCAATTCGTTCTGATTTTGCAATAATTATTACTATAGTGGGTGGATTGATAATTCTTTTTATGATTATCAATTATTTAACTGATGTTTTTGATACGTTTAAAAATATTATAAATATAAGTGGTTTAAATTCTAATCTATATAAATTATTACTTAAAATTATTGGAGTTGGTTATTTGATTGAATTTACTGCTGGAATTTGTTCTGATACTGGAAATCAATCGCTAGGTGATAAAGTCTTATTGGGTGGAAAGATTATTATCATGGTTATGGCTTTACCTATAATAACAAGTATCCCTAATATTATTTTGGAG
>USSZ01000003.1 GCA_900557645.1 uncultured Eubacteriales bacterium | reverse complement strand
TGAACTTAAGGGAAGCAGCACTATAGTTATAGTTGCTCATAGACTTTCAACGATTAGAAATGTTAATAAAATATACTTTTTAGATGAAGGAAAGATAATTGATGAAGGGACTTTTGAAGAATTATTTGATAAAAATGAAAAATTTAGAAGAATGTTTTTGGCAGAGGATTTATCTTAATTGATTATAGTTATATTTATTATAAAAAATAAAATTTATAATATTTTAATTTAATTTTAAAAATTGAATAGTGAGGCAATGGAAGTGAGTAAATTATATTTTAAATATGGTGCGATGGGAAGTAGTAAAACAGCACAAGCACTTATGTGTAAATTTAATTATGAACAAAAGGGATTTAAGGTTTATTTATTAAAACCAATAGTAGATAATAGGACTGTAAAAGATGGAAAGTCTTTAGTAAGCAGTAGAATAGGTTTGACAAGTGATTGTATTGAATTTGATAAAAATCAAAATTTTATTGAATTTTGTAATGAAAATGATATAATTCATGATAAAAATGTAATTATTATTGATGAATGTCAATTTTTGACTAAAAATCAGGTGAATGATTTAAAAGATGTTTCATTAAAAATACCAGTATTGTGTTATGGACTTTTGACAAACTATAAGACAGAACTTTTTGAAGGGAGTAAAAGACTTGTTGAAATTGCTGATTCTATTATGGAGATTAAATCAATTTGCAGATGTGGAAGAAAGGCGACAGTAAATGCAAGATTGTTAGATGGAGATATTGTTACAACTGGTGAAGAAATCGCTATTGGTGGCGATGAACAATATGAAAGTATGTGTTATTCATGTTATAGTAAAAAATTAAAAGCACAAAATAAAAAATAAAACAAATTATGCATATTATGAAAAAGGATATTATTTTAATATTCTTTTTTTATTTGTTTAAAAAATGATATTTATGGTATGATATATTCATTAAGAGCATAATGGAGGCAAAATGAAATCAAATTATTATAATGGAAAGGATTATCTTGAAAAATTAAATAAATATTGGAATGCTTGTAATTATTTGTCTGTAGCCCAATTATATTTGCTTGATAATCCATTGTTAAGACGACCACTTGAAAAGAAAGACGTAAAAAAGAAAATTGTAGGTCATTGGGGAACTGTTGCAGGGCAAAACTTTGTTTATGCTCATCTAGATAGAGTAATTAATAAATATGACTTAAATATGATTTTAATTTCAGGTCCGGGGCATGGTGGAAATTTCTTTTTAGCAAACAGTTATTTAGAAGGTCATTATAGCGAAATTTATCCAGAAATTTCTCAAGACGAAGAAGGTATGACTAAATTTTGTAAACAATTTTCATTCCCTTGTGGCGTATCAAGTCATGTTGCACCAGAAACACCAGGTTCTATGCATGAGGGTGGTGAACTTGGCTATTCTTTGCTACATGGCTTTGGTGCTGTTTTTGATAATAAAGATTTAATTGCGACAGTTGTTGTTGGAGATGGAGAGGCTGAAACCGGACCACTTGCCACATCTTGGCATTCAAATAAATTTTTAAATCCTAAAACTGATGGTGCAGTTTTACCAATACTTCATTTGAATGGTTATAAAATAAGTAACCCTACAATTTTATCAAGGATAAGTCATGATGAACTTGAGAATTTAATGAAAGGTTATGGTTGGAAACCATATTTTGTTGAAGGTGATAATCCTGCAAAAATGCACAAATTAATGGCAAGAATTATGGATAAATGTATTGAAGAGATTAAAAATATTCAAAATCTTGCAAGAGAAGGCAAATTAAAAGAAAGACCTATGTGGCCTATGATTGTTCTTAGGACTCCAAAAGGTTGGACTGGTCCAAAAATAGTTGATGGGAAACAAATAGAAGGCTCTTTTAGAGCACATCAAGTCCCAATTTCAATGGAAAAAGAAGAACATTTACAAATGCTTGAAAAATGGCTTAAGAGTTATAATCCAGATGAACTTTTTGACGAAAATTATAGATTGAAGCAAAAACTTAAGGATATATTGCCAAAAGGGAATAGAAGAATTAGTGCAAATCCTGTTACAAATGGTGGCGAAAATCCAAAAGACTTAATTTTACCTGATATTAGAAAATATGCAGTTGAAGTTAAATCACCAGGAAGTAAAAAAACTCAAGATATGCTTGAACTTAGTGCATATATAAGAGATGTTTTCAAATTAAATAAAGATAATCATAATTATAGAATTTTTAGTCCAGATGAAGCAATGTCAAATAGACTTTATCACGTTTTTGAGCAAGAAAATAGAGATTTTAATGCAAAAATTGTTGAAAATGATGAATTTCTATCTGCTGATGGTAAAGTGATGGATAGTTATTTAAGCGAACATGCGTGTGAAGGTTGGCTTGAAGGATATATTTTGACAGGTAGACATGGTGTTTTTGCAAGTTATGAAGCATTTATTAGAATTGTTGATTCAATGGTTTCTCAACATGCAAAATGGTTGAAAGTTTGTAATAGTCTTCCTTGGCGAAAACCGATATCTTCATTAAATATATTGCTTACATCAAATGTATGGCAACAAGACCATAATGGTTATACTCATCAAGAGCCAGGATTTCTTGATCATGTTGCAAATAAAAAAGCAGATATTGTCCGAATTTATCTTCCACCTGATGCAAATTGTTTGATTTCTTGTTATGACCATTGCCAAGCAAGTAAAAATTACATCAATGTAATTGTTGCTTCAAAACATCCATCATATCAGTGGCTTGATATGGAAAGTGCAATAAAACACTGCACAAAAGGTGTGTCAATTTGGGATTGGGCATGCACAAATAAAGGAAAAGAACCAGATATTGTTATAGCATGTGCAGGTGATACTCCAACCATAGAAGCACTTGCATGTATAAGTTTAATCAAAGAACATTTACCAGATGTTAAAGCAAGATTTGTCAATGTAGTTGACCTTATGAAACTTGAATCAAATCTTGTTCATCCTCATGGTCTTACAAATGATGAATTTGATGAGATATTTACTAATAATAAACCAATAATTTTTAATTTCCATGGGTATCCTAAATTTATACATGAACTTACTATTTCTCGAACTAATAAAAATATAGATGTTCATGGTTATCAAGAAGAGGGAACAATAACGACTGCTTTTGATATGAGAGTTCAAAATCAAATAGATAGATATCATTTATTTTTATCAGTGCTTGATAAATTAAAATTAACAGAGAAACGCAAAGATTTGGTTGAAAAAATCAATCAAATACTTGAAAAACATAAGAAATATATAGCAAAATACGGTGTTGATATGCCAGAAGTAGCAAATTGGAAATGGAAATAAAAAAACAAAGAGATATCAAAATTTTATTGATATCTTTTTGTATTTATATAAATTTATTGAAAGCAAACAGTGGTTATGATATAATAAAACAAAGGAGAGGGTATGGAATATATAGTAGGAAAATTGACAAGAGAAAAAGTAACCTTATACCAAAAGGAAGATAAAACGCAGTTGCAAGTATATTCAATAAATAAATTTCCAGAAGATGTATGCGTAGGGGATATCTATGAAATAAATGGAGAAGAGAAAACACTGATTGAAAGAAGTAGTTATCTGACTATGAAAAGGAGATATGGATATTTAGAACAAATAGTATATCAAGATAAATATGGAATGCTTTCAAAAAAAATACAAGATGGGCAGATTAGTAGTTTTATTGAATATTGTAAAATAGATCCTATAGCAGAATTTGGTGATATAGTTACTGATTGTAATCTATATAGCATAGGAGAAGAGTATGGCTTTTCAATAATTCAGAATCATAAAAAAGGATTAAAACAAAGAGAAGTAACAATGTTGTATATAGTAAAGAAAGTAGATAAAAAATACATATATTTACTAAAAAACGGCGAAGAAGAAGTAATAAAACTGCCAAGACAAGAGAACGACATTAAACCTTTAGACCTAGTATATTTAGATAAAGAGAATGACCAAATAAAAATAGTGAAAGATGATGTATTCACACCATACTTTTCAAATTTCTTATCAAAACATGAAAAAGAGAAAATATTTAACAAAAATCACTTTAAGATAACAAAATGGATGGTTGAATACAATCATAAACATATTTTAAGTTTAATTGACTATAAAACATTAAAAGAAATAGTATATGTCCCAGATTATGAGTTGTATCCATCAGCAGACCGAGGTGACCCATATTTTAGGATAGAACTTGGGACGACGGTAGGATATGAATGGGATTATATTAATGCAGATATAGGTTATTTATATAATAGTGATTTAATAAGTAATCAAAATATATGTGATAAACACTTATCAGATGAAGAAAAATATTATTATTATAAAGAGAAAGTGGAGTTGTATGAAGAGAGAAAGAAAATATTTGAGAAATTAAATAAAGAAGTAGAAAAATATTATCAAAAGAATCCACTTGAATATACAAAATATGAAATATTAGATTATTATAAAGTGGTAGGTAGTGGTTATGATGAAATGTTTAGATTAGAGCCAACAAGTAATTTTAAGTTGTCTATTGAAGAAGATGAAAAAGAATCAAAATATGTAGATATAAAATTATTGCCAGAGCATGCAAGACTACATGATTATATTGTAGAGGTGTATGACAAAGAAAATAAGCAAGTGAAATATTATTTTTGTCGAGAGCAAATGCCTGATTGGTTTATGGAAGAATATGAAAACTTAAAAGATATTTTTTCAGATTATCAAGAGGGCATAGTATGACAAATTCTACATTAAGTAAAAGATATCTTAAAAGTATTGATGCTCATTTAAAAAACGTGATAAAAGTAAATAAAGGAATAAGATATAATAATAAAGATAAAAATAATAAAGATTTATTGATGTGTTATCTGGAGTTATCAAGATATAGAAAAGTTGGAAATAATAATTTTGAATATGAATACATATATAAAGACTTAAAAGATTTAAGTCTATATCCACGAAAGAAAAAAGAAAAACAAGAAATAAAGTCGGGCACTCAAGTTCATTTTGTTAATACTGGGAATGGCGATGCAATATGTATAGAAAATAATGGAGAGTGTGCAATAATAGATTTTGGTGGTTTGAATGGCAAATTTAATAAATATGTAAACAAGAATATATCAGAACACAAAATAAAATATTCTTTTATAACTCATCTTCATTTAGATCACTTAAAAGACTATTTAAGAGTATCAAAATCAAAAGATTTGGAAACTTTGGTTTTATTAAATAATATTGATAGAAAAAATATTGATGATTTAAGTAAGAATTTTTCATATATAGAAAAATCGAATGCAAGATATATAAAATTCATAGATATAAAAGATATAGAAAATAAGAATGTAAAGTTTACATTAGGCGATGCAAGTTTAGAAATTATATATCCAAATGAAGTCAAAGATATGAAGATAAATGATAGTTCTTTAGTTATCAAAATGGATTATGCAGGAAGGACAATTCTTTTTACTGGAGATATAGAAAATACTGGAGAAGAGGAATTAATAAAAATATTAGAGAAAAACTTTGACATATCAAAAATTGCAGTAATAAAGGTTGCTCATCATGCATCAAAAGAAAGTTCAACAGAAGGTTTTTTAGAGATGTTTGAAAATATAGAAGATTTTATAGCACTTCTAAATGAGCAAAGAGAATACGAAAATTATGAAATATTTGAAAGATTAGAAAAACGTGGAAAAGTTTATATGTCAAGCAGGGACGGTGATATAAGGCTTGACATATCCAAAGAAGGGGAGATTATAGTAACAACAGAAAGACAAAAGATAATGCAGGAAGAAAAAGAGCAAGAAAAATCTCTTAATGCTATAATAAAAAGTTTTTATCATGATTTACATTTAAAAAGACAACAAGAACAAATAGAATATTTGGAAGCATAAAAACATCACTTTGTTTTTAAAAGTGATGTTTTTATTTTGCAATATTTTTTTTACAAAATGTTGCATTTTTTACAAATATGTCAAATTTCGTCAATATTTGACAATACGGAACAGTATATTTTTTACAAAAATAAATACTTTTGTAAAAATATGTCAAGATATGACATAATACGACAAAATAAAGGGTGTAATGCTTTTTGTTTTTTGTAACATTTTGTAAAATATTTTACAAATATGCCAAAATTCGACAAAACTTTTTTTTAATTTTGAATCATTTTTTGTTTCTTACAATATGTCATAATATAATTATATCCGACATGATTTCAATTTTTATATTTTTTTACAAAATTTTACAAAAATCAAAAAATATATATAGATGCAGGGAAAATAAAAAAAGAGTGAATTATCCTCACTCTTTTTTACTATGTTTATAAATCATATTCGTCATAGTTTGCTTGTTCTGCTTCATTTTCAACTTCAACATTGATTTGATTATCAAAGAAGTCAAGTTCAACTTTACCATTTAATTTGAAAGCATCTCTTGAAATATAATCAATAAGTTCAGAGTCTTGAATATTAGGTGTGATAATGCTATATTGTCTTACTCCTTCATTTGAAATTGCAACGATTTTAAAATTTCTACATGTGCCATAATCGTCATCTAGAGTTGATCCATTATCTGTATAAATTAATTTAACATCTTCACTTTCAAGATTAAAATCTGGGTCAAATTTATTTACAACTGCTTTAATAAAGTCATCTTTATCGCCTTGTGTTGCTGGATTGTAAATATAACTATATTCTTGGGTTATATTATCATTAGATAATTTTAAATTTTCAATAACAGATTTATCTAATAAATTATTAACTGTTAGTTCAGTTGGGAGTGTAACATTATAAATCATATAAGCATTGTTATTTGTTCTAGTATCGTTATATTCAATTCCAAGTTTTATATCTGTGATTTTTCCATCAACAACATCACCTAAGTCAATTTTATAAGATAATATGTTAGCATTTCTAGTAATAAAATTATTAACAACATAATTTAAAACAGGTTGAAGGTTGGCATTGATTTGTTCAGAATAATATTCAAGTGCTTCTTCAATATTTTCAATTGTATATTCTTGTTCTTTATATTCTTGTTCAGTGTAAGCATTGTTAAACTGAATAACACTATATTCATTATCCATTATTCCTGCATCTTTGATGTTTTGAATTGTTTCTGCTTCGTTTGCTCCTGTAGCAACTGTTATATCATATTCAGTTACACCTGCTTCTGAACTTACAAGCATTGTAAATGTTGTTTCTCCAGCATTGTCTGCACCAAAGTCTACCATAACGTGTCCGTCATTTTCATTTACTCCAGCAATTTCCATAAGAGCATCTACAATTCCTTGTCTGAAATACATTTCTTTTGCATTATATTCAAAAGTATCTTCAATATTTGCATTTTCAACTTCTGCTACTGTTTTTTCGCCATTTTCAGCAATTTCATTTAAATCAACAGGTGAGACAAAGTTTACGGTTGCTCTATAATAAGTTTCTTTTCCTTCAACACTAGGATCTGCAACAACAATTTCAACTTTTACATTGTCAAGTTCTTCCTTACTGTTATCTCCGATGTCATATCTTACTGCTTTTACATTTTGCTTGTTATATTCACCAACAATTTTTTCCACTGCTTTTTCTGTTTGTTTGTTTAAGAATGCATATGTTTCAGTAGCATGATCTTTTAAAAGTTCGCCAATGTTATCAATTTCTTCTACTGGAGGTGGAACATCAACATTTTCTTTTTCATATTCTTTATATACGACAGATGTTTCTATATTTTCAATATCTCTTGTTTCTCTAAGTTTATAATTATTAGGATTTGATAAACTTGAAATCATATCTTCAATGCTATCTTGTTGTTTAATAACTAAATCATAAGATTTTACAGATGAATTTGTTTGAGCAACAAGTTCATATTGATTACACAATGATACTTTTGTGCTTCCTCCCAATGCGAAATAAATTTCTCCATTATTTTTTAATGTTAAGTGAGTTGCAGTTTCGTTTGATTTTACTACATTTTTGTAAATTGCTTCTGCAAGTTTATCGTTTTGGACACTTTCAATTACATTATAAGTTGTTGTGTATTGATTTGATATTGTTGCGTCATCTGCAATTTGAGCAAGTTCTGTCTGATTTTGGTCATAATTTGCTATTTTACCTAAATCAATACTTGTTTCAAATTTCATTTCATTAACATTATATAAACGATCGTCTCCATCTTTATATGTAAAAATTACTTTTACAGAGTTTAATGTCTTGCTATTTCCATCTCCTAAATCGTATGTTGCATCAAGTAATTTCTCTTCATCATACGTTCCTGTTGAATATTTAACTGCATCTTCAAGAACTTCATTATTTAAGAATTTATCAGTTTGTTCATCATATTCTTGAACAAGTTGTGTAACATTTGAAATAGTAACTGGTGGTGGAGTAGGTTCATCAGGTCCACATGCAGTTAATGTTGCACCAAGTCCAAATGCAAGACCAAGAGCAAGAATGCCAGCAATTATTTTATTTTTAAATGCAAGTCTTTTTGGTTTGCGATCTTTTACAACACCTTGTATGTTGTTTGTTTGTTTTGTCATAAATAATCCCCCTTATCGCCTATATTATATCACAAACAAAATAAAAATCAATAGTTTAATTCAAAAATGTTTGGAGTAAATTCTTAAAGATTTTCAATTTTATGATTTTTAGAAGAAAATTTAATAAATTAATGTAAAAACGTTTAATTTTATATTAAACTTTTGCTAAAATATATTTTGAATTGAATATGCAAAAGAAAAAAGTTGTAAATTATAGGTTTTTATTTTATCCTTTTATAATATTTTTATTAGGAATTTCTGTTGCAAGGTGGCTTTATAGTGGTTCAATTGAGATAATTATAACCACTTGTTTGTTATTGAGTGCATTAATTTTTGGATTATGTATAGCAAAAAAATATAAATTACTTATAACTTTAATAGCATTCTTTTTTATAGGAAATGGATTTTTTTATATAGGAAATGTCTCGTATGGAATTAAAAATTACGAGGGACAAGTAAGTGTTGTAGGGCGTGTGAGTGATGATATTGTAGAAAATAATTATTATTATAATGTAGTTTTAGATAATATAAAAATCAATGGAGAAAATGCCAAAAACATAAATTTACATTTAACAACTGATGGAACTAAAAATATAGAAGTAGGCGATATTTTAAGTTTTGAGTGTGAACTTGAAGAAATTAATCTTTTTACTTTAAAGTCTTTCAATTCAAATTATTATAGAGATAATATTGGCTATACTGCAAGCGTAAATTTGAAGAATGTTGTTATAACTGATGGTTGGACTTACATAGATGAAAATGTAAGAATGAATATAAAAGAACAATTATATTCAAATTTAAGTGAAGATAATGCAGCAATTTGTTATGCTGTGCTTTTTGGAGATAAATCTGGAATTGATGAACAAATTGAAAATGCCTATCGTAATTCAGGAATAATTCATATTTTAACTGTAAGTGGTCTTCATGTAGGATTTTTGATTGCTTTGGTATATGGATTTTTGAAAATTTGTCGAGCAAATAAATATCTAAATTTTGTATTAACAACTTGTTTCATATTTATATATGCTTTTTTGTGTGGATTTGCACCATCAGTATTACGAGCAGGAATTATGGCAATTGTAATGATGCTTGCAAGGTTAAGTGGTAAAAGATATGATAGTTTAAACAGTTTAGCATTAGCAGGTTTTATTATATGTATTTTCAGTCCACTAACTGCTTTAGACGTAGGCTTTTTAATGTCTATTTTTTGTGTAATAGGAATTGCTCTTCTTTATCCATTTTTTAATAGGTTCTTTACTAAATTTTTTCCTAAATGGGCAAGTCAATATATTTCATTGTCATTATCAGCCCAACTAGCAATTCTTCCATTTTTAGCAATGTTTGGTTCTGTTTATAACCTTTTATCTTTCGCAATAAATTTAATTATTGTTCCATTTTTTGGAATATTATATCCATATTTATTTGTTACAAGTATTTTTACGGCTCTTATCCCTGCTTTAGGTTTTATTCTTATTCCATGTGAATGGGGATTTTTATTGATAAATAAATTTGCCAGCCTTTTTGCGTCAACCTCACTTCAATTTACTTTAAGTGCATTTGATTTTGCTGTAATTGTTTTTATCTTTATTTTAATGTTTGTCATAAGTCAGTATTTCATGGAAAAATCAGTAAATAAATTTTTAGTAAGTTCACTTGTGATACTATGTATTTCTTGTGCTTTTGGTTTTACAAATTTGCCAATTTCTCAAAAATCTAATATTGTTTATTTGAATAGTTATCAAACAGAATGCATCATATTAACTGATGCAAATAATCAAAAATTTTTAATAGGGGATAACTATATTTTGAAAAGATATGCTAATAATTATAAGATTAAAGATATCGATTATTATTTAACAACTGAAGATTTAACATATCAGAAAGTAGAAGAACTTGAAGATTTTAATATAAAAGAATATTATTGTTTAAATGGAGATAATTCGATTGAGGAAGTTAAGAAAATAGAAACGAACAATGAAATAAGAGTAGGGGAATTTGCATTCGAGGTCATTGAAAATAGTGAAAAAATAATGGGAATAGTTGTTCAATTTGACAGTTTGACAATTTTTATTGCTAAACAAACAAATTTAAACTATAATACATATTATCAAGAATTGTTTTTAGAGATTTCCCCTGATTTGGTTTTTGCAGGTGAAAATCAAAATATTGGATATGGATATACTATAGTTTCTTCTAAACAAACGCAAAATTCAACTTATAGTTATGAAAGTGATGGGAATATTTGCTTATATTATGATTCTAATTGGACGACGAGGAGGCTTGATTGAAAACATTAAAAAACAGATTAAAGGAAAAAATTGAAAATTGTTATTTACTTGAGGGTGATGATATTTATCTTTATGATAAGGCTTTTTCAATGATTAAAAAGGCAAGTAAAATTGAGTTAGAAGAATTTAATCTATCAAAATTTGATGATGAAAATTATACAATGCAAGCCGTAATTGATGCTTGTGAGATTTTGCCAATGGGTAGTGAGTATAAGATTGTTGTTTTAAAAAATATTGTTAAATATAGTGAAAATGACAAAAAATTACTTCAAAATTATTTAAAAAATCCATCAAAAACTACTATTTTAATTATTTATGATTTTTATGATAAACTTTCAAGTTTAAAACAAATAATGACTTTTGTTGATTGCAAACGTTTTGATAAAAAGACTTCAATTTCAATTTTATTAAATGAATTTTCTAAAAGAAATAAGCAAATTAGTGCTGAGGCTATTGAAAGTTTGCTTGATTATTGCAATGGTTATTTGACAAGAGCAATGAATGAAATAGATAAACTTTGTTATTATGATGTTACAGATACTTTAATTACAAAAAAAATAGTTGATAACCTAGTAACCAAAGATAATGAATTTGTAATTTATGAATTAACTGAAGCATTAGGACAAAAAAACAGTGATAAATCAATAAAAATATTAGATAGTATGAGTAAAGAGCAAGGATTATTAGGGCTTATAGTTAATCATTTTAGAAGACTCTTTTTTATTGCAACCTCAGGACTTGAAAATAAAGATTTGGCAAATCTGTTGGGTGTTAAAGAATATGCAATAGCAAAACAACGTTCGCAAACTATAAATTTTTCAAAAATGCAATTAAAAAAAATTTATTCTTTGCTGGAAGAAATTGATTTTAATATAAAAAGTGGAGCAATGCTTCAAGAAAATGCTTTATATTATTTAGTTTTATCCATATTATATATATAATTATATAATTTTATTTATATTAACAATATTAAAGATAATGTAATTGCATTAAAAGTGCTTTTTCTTTAAATTTCTAATTGCTTTTATTTGTTTTTTAAATTAAAATATGATAGAGTTATGTAGAGAGGTGTAAAAAATGTATAGACCCATTGTGGCAGTTGTAGGAAGACCAAATGTTGGGAAAAGCACTTTTTTTAATAAAATTTGTGGTAAAAGAATAAGTATTGTTGATGATACTCCTGGCGTAACACGAGACAGAATATATGCAGACGCAGAGTGGAGTGGACATTCTTTTTTATTGGTTGATACAGGTGGACTTGATTCAAAGAGTCAAGATTCTTTTCAAAAAGATATAAGAAAACAAGCAGAAATTGCAATGCAAGAGGCAGATGTAATTGTATTTATCGTAGATGGAAGAGTTGGAGTTACAGGTAACGATGAAGAAGTTGCAACCATGCTTCAGCGTTCTAAAAAACCAGTTGTGCTTGTAGTAAATAAACTTGATAATTTTGAAATAGAAAAAACGTATGAATTTTATAGTCTTGGGCTTGGTCAGCCTTATCCATTATCAGTTATGCAAAGTAAAGGTCTTGGAGATGTCCTAGATGCAATTATTTCACAATTTAAAAATAAAGAGTTAACTGATGAAAATGAAAAACTAACAAAGGTGGCGATTGTAGGAAGACCAAATGTAGGAAAAAGTTCACTTGTAAATCGTTTGCTTGGAAAAGAAAGAGTGGTTGTAAGTGATGTAGAAGGCACAACACGAGATTCAGTTTTGGTCCCTTTTAAATATAACAAGAAAGATTATGCTCTTGTTGATACAGCAGGACTTAGAAGACAGCGATCAGTTGAAAAAGTTTCTATTGAAGGATATTCAGTATTAAGAACAATGTCGGCAATTGAAGAGGCTGATGTTGCAATCATTGTGATCGATGGCAGTTCTGATATAATTTCTGAACAAGATGTTAGAGTGGCAGGTTTTGTCCATGAAGAAGGAAAACCTAGTGTTATTGTTGTAAACAAGTGGGATATTAAAGCAAAAAGCAAAGAACAATTTATGGCAATGCTTAATACAAGTTTGTCATTTATGAGTTATTTTAAAGTTATTTTTGTTTCTGCATTGACTGGAGCAAGCACAGGGCAAATTATGGAACTTGTAGAAGAGGTTTATCAAAACTCATCAAAACGAATTACAACAGGTCTTTTAAATGATTTGCTTCATGATGCGATTTTAAATTTTGAACCTCCTGCTCATAATGGAAATCGGGCAAAAATAAAATATATCACGCAAGCATCTACAAATCCTCCAACATTTGTTTTATTTGTGAATGATGCAAAGTTGATAAATTTTTCTTATAAGCGATATCTTGAAAATCAGTTTAGAAGTCGAATTGATTTTTCTGGCACTCCTATAAAACTTACAATTAAAGGAAAGGGGGAAGAATAGTGGAAGATGTATTATATTTTATTTTAGTTGCTTTTGTTTCATATTTTATAGGAACAATAAATTTTTCTAAAATAATTGCATGGAATTCAAGAAGAAAAGATATTACAAAAATAGGAAGCCATAACCCTGGAACAATGAATATGCTTCGTTCTTTTGGCTTTGGGCTTGCACTTGCTACATTTGTTGCTGAAGTAATAAAAGTAGGGTTGACGTGTCTTGTTTTTAAATTAATATTTCCTCAATATGATCAAATAATTTACTTTTTTTCAGGATTATTTTTAATGCTCGGCAATGATTTCCCTGTATGGTCAAAATTTAAAGGAGGAAAAGGTGTTGCATGTATTGCAGGAATTTTCTTATTTTCAAATTTATGGTATATAGGAATCGCTTGGTTTGTAGTATGCTTTGTTCTTCTTATATTAATTGATATAGGAAGCGTCATTTCTTTCACCTATATAGGTGGTCTTTCTATAGCATATACTATCTCTGTTTGGCTTGCCCCTAATATTTTGTTACCACAGGCAGGAATGTTTTCAACTACTATATCAGCAATTGTTGTTACAGTAATTGTATGGCTTATGTTTATTATCACAATAATAAAACATCATGGGAATATATCAAGACTTATTAAAGGCACAGAAAGTCATATTGATTTTAAAGGAAAAATTAAAAAATTTTTTGGGCACAAAAAAGGAGAGGTTATAATTGATGAATCATTAGTTGACAATCCAAGACCTGAAAAAGAAATAGTTATTGATCCAAACAAACAAGAAGATTCAAAAATTTCAAAAGATTTGGAAGATAAAAACGAAAAAAAAGACAATAATGAGTAATAATAAAATAAATAAATGATTAAAAACTAACATTTTGTTAGTTTTTTTATTATATGACGGTCACATTACTTGACGGGGGGGGGATTTTGATATACTAAAATCGAAATTAGAGATTTTATAGAGGATTAAATATGAAAAGATGTGTAATTTTTTTTGTTTATTAATTTCTGTTTTAACATTAGCGGTTGGGAAAATACTTTTAAATAATAATATTGATAAAATAGAAACAGAAGAAACTTATGCTGAATCAGATTTTTATTTTCAAGTTGTTACTAAAAGTTATAAAGCCGGAAGTTCAAAAACGACAAAATCAGAAGGTTCAGAATCTGGACAAACTTCACAATCTGATGATGTCCCTGGATGTTTTGATGTTGGATGGTATGAAGATGAAAATGATAATAAAAAGAATTTTGATGCAACATTAGGTTACTCTGGTGGAAGTCATGATGGAGGAAGATCTACTGTTTCAGGAATATCTGCTTTTTATTACCATTATTATAATTGGTGGTCTAATGTCAGAAGACATGGACGAATTGAGATAAATACGTATAAATCATCAGCAAGTGATACTGGTTGGCAATTTTGTGGAGTAGATTCGACAGGGAGTGATTCAACACGAAGCACAGTATATACATGGTATAAACATGGAAGTGCAGCACCAACATCATCAAAATCTGGTTGGACTGCTGACAAAACAATGTCTGGTCTTTGTTATGTAGTTTATAGATGGAATTATAGTTTACAGTTTAATGCTAATGGAGGCTCAGGAGCACCAAGTAGTAAAACATTTTTGTCTGGAACAAGCACAACAATTCCATCAACAAAGCCAACTAGAGCAGGATATACATTTGATGGTTGGTATACGTCAAGTAGTGGAGGAAGCAAAGTATAAACATCGACAAAGATGGATAGCACAAGTGGTAAGACTATATATGCTCATTGGACAGTAAATACGTATAGCATAGTATATGATGCAAATGGTGGAAGTGGAAGCATGAGTAACCAGAGTATGACGTATGACAAAGCAAGTAACTTAATAACAAATACATATACAAGACAAGGATATTACTTTGTAGGATGGAAAATAGATTATGCCAGTGCAAGTATTTTTAAAGATTCAACAGGAATTAATGGGACAAATGGTTCGGTTGAATATTGGGCAGATTATATGGCTACCGAAAAACCTATACCTTTTGTAAATAATACAGGAAACGATATAGTGTTAACATCAAATTATATTGTTTGTGGAATATATGCATATGATGCGAATGGGATATTAATAAAAAGATGTTCTAGTTATGCAACAGTGCACAATATTCCAACAGGAACAAGTTTTATAAGAATAGAAATTAATAAAAGTAATCTTTCATTTGATCAAGTAGATAGTTTACGAGTTTTTACAGATAATCAATATGATTATAAAGACGAAGAGAGTGTAAATAATTTAGCAACAAGTGGAAGTGTAACACTATACGCAGTATGGTTAGACACATGGGCAAATCATGGAACTGCACCAACAAAAGGAGATGGGACAGAATCATCACCATATATAATAGATAGTGCCGAAGACCTAGCATGGATGATAAATAATCATGGAAGTGCATTAAAATATTTTAAACAGACAAAAGCAATAAACTTAAGTAAATATAACTGGTATCCAATAGGGACAAGCAATAAGCCATTTAAAGGGGTTTATGATGGACAAGGATATGAGATAACAAACTTAAATATACTCGAAATAACAAATGCGAGTGGAAATAAGATACAATCAGATATAGGACTATTTGGATATACAAGTGGAGGAGAGATAACAGGAATATATATAAAGAATGCAACAATCTATGGGAAAGATAATGTAGGACTGATAGTAAGCAACGCAACATCAACAAAGATAAATTCAAATATAATAGAGAGTAGCACAATCAATGCAAGTGGAAACTATGGAGCAGTTGCTGGGAAAATATCAGGGGGAGAGATAAAATATAACCTAGTATATGTAACAACAAACGGTGGAACAAGCACAAATGGACTATATACAGGATCAACAACATTATCAACAAACCTAGTAGAAAATAACGGAACAAGAAGCAAAGAAGGGACAGAAGACTTAACAGGCTGGGGTAAGGTATTCAATAGACTATTACCATCAGCAATATCATGGGGAGCAAAGGTAACTCCAGCAACATCATCTGACCTTACAAACTGGGTTGATAAAAAAATAGATTAAATAATTAATTAAATAAAATAATAAAATAAAAATTAATTAAAAAATATTAAAATAAAAAAAGAAGAAAATTAATTCTTCTTTTTTTATTTATTAATGACATACTATAATACCTTTTTCAAGGGCATAATAAGAACATAAACCTCGCATTGGTAAAACTCTAATTTCCTTGAAATTGCATTTGCTTTCAAGATCTTCTTTGATTTGATTTGCTTCTTTTTCTGCAAAACAATGAGTTATTATCAATGTTTGTTTTGAAAAATCTTTTGCTTTTTCACATATCATTTGCACAAGTTTAGAGAAAGCATTTTTGATTCCTATTAATTTTTTTGCTATTTTTATTTCACCTTCACTTGCAATACAAATAGGTCTTATTACAAGAGTGCTTGCAATTAAACCTGCGACCTTGCTCATTCTTCCATTGTTGACAAGATTATCAAATTTTTGGAGAATGAAATAAAGATTTTTTTCATCTCTAAATTTTTCGATTTCAGTTTTTATTTCTTCAAAGGATAAACCACTGTTAATAAGTTCTACAAGTTTATCAACTATTAAAATTTCCGTGCCACTGACAGCCTTTGAATCAATTACAAAAATATTTTCAGGTTTTGAAAAATCATTTTGTGCAACTATTGCAGCATTGTAACAACCTGATAATTTAGATGTAATTGTAACAACAAAAGTATATTCAGCATTATCAAATTCTTGTAAAAAACTTTGAGGAGCAGGGCAAGCACTAGAATTTTTTTTAGAAGCGTGCATTGCTTTAAGCATATCCTCTGTATTAAGATCGTCATTATCAACATATTCTGTTTCATTTACATTGATTGTTAAAGGTATAACTTTAAATCCAATGTTTTCATTTTCTATATAATTGCTTTTTAAATCAGAAGCACTGTCAACTAATATTTGATATTTCATAAAATAATTCTCCAAAAATTTATTTCAAACAAACTCCATATAGGAAATAGAAAGATAAAAATCATGTTTGATTACATTTAGTATATATCTTTGTTATAAAAATTCAAAATAAATTTTATTAATTTATATTTTAATTGTAAAAAAAATGTTAATAAATGTAATAAAATGACACTTTGCTTATTGTTTTAACATTTTTAAAGAAGATTTATAATATTTTTTAATTATAAAATTATAGACGATTATATTTTAACATGATATTTTTAAATAGCAATTATTCTTGAGGATGTGTAGATTTATTTAAATAGTTTGAAAAGTCAGAGGCAAGTTCTATTTTGCCGTATTTTTTGTTAATATCATTTACGATATTAGAAAAATCTTTTTTGTCGTCATCAAAAAAGGATAGTTGTTTCACAAGTGAACTGGTAAGAGAAGAAGCACGAAGTCTAATTGCCCTGACAGGATAATTATAATTCCAAATTTTATCAGCAATATTCATACCTAAATTGGTTAAATCTTTAATTGAGTTTGTAGGTTTTATTTTCATGCTTTTATGAAATGTTTTCAAGTCTTTATTTTTGATTGTTAGTGATAAAGTGTTTGCATAAAGTTTTTGATTGATAAGTCTTGAAGAAACTTTTTCAGCAAGGAAATAAACAACTTTTTCTATGTCTTTTCTTGAAGTTATATCTTTGGTAGTAGTTGTTCCGTTTCCGATGCTTTTTGGTGGGGGCAATTTGTAATAGTCTAAAACAGGGACAAACCTTTCTGCTTTTAAATCTTGTTTTAAATTTATTCCAACAATGCCCATTAAATTTTGAATATATTTATCATCAAGCATAACAAAATCACCGATTGTATTGACATCTATCGCTTTAAATTTTTTTTCAAGTCTTCGCCCAATTCCAATAATTGTATTTAAAGGTAAATTATAGGTTAAGTTTTTAAAATTGTCATAAGAAATTTCTGTAGTGTAGTCAGGTTTCTTTAAATCAGAGCCAAGTTTAGCAAAAATTTTAGAAAAACTTACACCGACAGATACAGTCAAATTAAATTCACTTTTTACTTTGGTTCTGATTTCATCGGCAATTTCTTTACCTGTTTTGTGTAAATATTTTTCACAACCAGTTACATCAAGCCAGCATTCGTCAAGACCTAAAGGTTCGACAAAATTTGTATATTGTAAATAGAAATTGGCAAGAGAACTACTAATTTCTTCGTATAAATCGTAGTGAGGTGGAAGACATATAAGATTCGGACATAGTGCTTTTGCTTCTCCAATTGTCTGACCTGTTTTGACCCCATATTTTTTCGCCACCTCATTTTTAGCAAGAATAATACCTGTTCTTTTTTTAGGATTGCCAGTAACTGCGACAGGTTCTTTTTGTAATTTTGGATTGTTCATGCATTCCACAGATGCAAAAAAATTATTTACATCTGAATGTAAGATTACTTTATCTTTTATTTGATTTAACTCTTTCATTTATAGTATAATTATCTATAAGTAGGTTATTTATGCAGGAAAAGACAAAACAAAAAATAAAATCATTCAAAAATTATTATTGTGATGCACTTTATTGTGCATTGGGAGAGTTTTTTGATAAAGAAAAAATAGATGAGATTCTTAATAGTAAAACTCTCACTCAGCAACAAGTTAAACAATTATGTGAATATGCTGTTATAAAAAATAAAATTGCTGGTGTAACTTTTTTAAATTTAAAAGTTCCAGATTTTGGCTATGGGATAGAATTATTAGAAAAATATAATATGAATGGGCATGAAATTGTTTCAGCAAGTTTAATGAATTGTATGCCTTCAAAAGCATTAGTTGGACAACGACTTATGTTGGAAGTTGAAAGTTTGCTTGAATATAATGAAAATTTTTTATCTGATTTATCTGACCTATCTGCAAAGATCGATATTCCCATTATATTTGCATTAGGTCAAGATTTAGAAGAAGTTGGGAAAATTGTTAATAAATTTAAAATGTCGCCTGTTCAAACATTAGAAAGTTTTGGATTTTTAGATCGAGAATGTTATGTATTAGGACTTAACTTTATAGATAAAGATAACCAAAAATTAATGAGAGATTATGGTGCTACTTGCATCTTTTCACCTTGCTGTGATGGAGAAGAGGGAAAGGGGGCAATTAACTTATATAATTTTATTTATAATGATTTGAAATTTCGATTTTCAAGTAGAAGAAATCATAATATAGATATGTTAAAAGAATGTTGGCTTGCTATGGTTAATACTTCAAATTTAATGTTTGAAAAAGATTTGATAAAAATAGAAGATTTATTGCAAACAGTTTTTGATAAGAATGGTATAGATATTGAAATTTCAACAGGTGAATATGAAAGAAAAGAAGGACTATTAAATAAGAAAATTAATTTAAATATTGAAGATTTTGAAAATGTTTATAAAAATGTTGAAAAATTAGTTTTTCAACTTAAAGATTAATTAAAAGCAATATGGTAAAAAAGAGAAAAATATTTTAAAGATTATCAATTATAAATTTTGAGTTTCTCTTTTTTAATGTTATAATATGCTATATTTTGAAGTAGGAAACTTCAAACCAAAGGAGAAAAATAATGAATTTAGTTGACACACTTGCACAAGAATTTGGACTTAAACAAGAATATAGTCAAAATATAATCAATCTTCTTGATGAAGGTTGCACAATTCCATTTATTGCACGATATAGAAAAGAAATGCATGGCACTTGTGATGACCAGACTTTGCGTGCGTTTGCTGATAGACTTAAATATTTAAGAAATTTGAATGATGAGAAAGCAAAAGTTGAAAAAGCCATAACTGAACAAGGAAAATGGACAGATGAATTAAAAGTTGCACTTGAAAATGCAAAAACTATGACAGAAGTTGAGGATATTTACAGACCATATAAGCCAAAAAGAAAAACAAGGGCGTCTGTTGCTATTGCAAAAGGTCTTGAAGGACTTGCTGATATCTTACAAGCACAATCAAAAAGTTATGAAATAGAAAAAGAAGCAGAAAAATTTGTTAAGGAAGATGTTCCAACAATAGATGATGCTATTGCTGGTGCTAAAGATATAGTTGCAGAAAGAATTTCCGATAGTGCAGAATTACGAAAAGAACTTCGCTTGCTTATAGAGCAAAAAGCAACTATAGAGTGCGAACTTGTTGAAAATGAAAATAGTGCTACTTACGAAACTTATGCAAACTTTAAACAAGAGGTAAGCAAAATTCCAAGTCATAGAATTCTCGCAATTAATAGAGGGGAAAAGGAAAAATGTTTAAAGGTAAATGTTGTTGTAAATAGAGAACTTGCAATAGGAATAATAAATAAATTCTTTAAGAAGAATAATCCAGATACAGATAAACTTATGGAAGAAACTATAGAAGATTCTTATGATAGACTTTTATTCCCATCTCTTGAAAGAGAGTGCAGAAATGATTTGACAGACAGAGCAGATGAACAGGCGATAAAAATGTTTGAAGTCAATTTAAAACCATTATTAATGGAAGCACCTCTTAAAAATAATATTATTTTAGGACTTGACCCAGCGTATAGAACGGGTTGTAAGATAGCAGTAATTGACGTTAATGGTAATGTTCTAGATACTGCAGTAATTTATCCAACTCCACCACAATCAAAGACAGAAGAATCTATAGAAATATTAAAGAAACTTATTGAAAAATATAGAGTTGATATCATTTCTATAGGAAATGGAACAGCATCTAAAGAAGCCGAAATTTTTGTTGCAGAACTTATAAAACACGTTTCAAGACCGGTAAGTTATGCTGTTGTAAGTGAAGCAGGAGCATCTGTATATTCAGCATCTAAATTAGGTGCAGAAGAATTTCCTGATTATGATGTATCTCTTCGCAGTGCTGTATCAATCGCAAGAAGACTTCAAGACCCACTTGCAGAACTTATCAAAATAGATGTTAAATCTATCGGAGTAGGGCAATATCAACATGACATGCCACAAAACAGATTGACAGAAGTTTTGACAGGAGTGGTTGAAGATTGTGTTAATAGTGTTGGTGTAGACATAAATACAGCGAGCCCATCATTATTAAGTTATGTTTCTGGACTTAATATGTCTATTGCAAAAAATATAGTTGCATATAGGGCAAAGGTTAAAGGGATAAAATCAAGAGAAGAACTATTGTCTGTCCCAAAACTTGGACCTAAAGCATTTGAACAATGTGCTGGTTTCTTAAGAGTTGTGGGTGGCGAAGATATATTAGATAATACAGCAGTTCACCCAGAAAGTTATGAGGCTACAAGAAAACTTTTAAGACTTTTTGATATGACAGAAGAAGATGTTAAAAATGGTAATATTTCAAACCTTCCAAAACTTATTGAACTTAAAGGTGAAGATAAGGTTGCAAAAGAATGTGAGATTGGTGTTCCTACTTTAAATGATATAGCAAAAGAACTTTTAAAACCTGGGCGTGATATTCGTGAAAGTATGCCAAAACCAGTGCTTAGAAGCGATGTTATAACACTTGAAGATTTAAAAGAAGGAATGGTGTTTACAGGAACAGTAAGAAATGTTGTTGATTTTGGTGCTTTTGTTGATATTGGTGTTCATCAAGATGGACTTGTTCATATAAGTCAAATATCAGATTCTTTTATAAAACATCCTTCAGAAGTTTTGAAAGTTGGACAACAAGTTGAAGTAAAAGTTATGAGCGTAGATATTGCTAAAAAGCGAATATCTTTAACAATGAAAGGTATTGAAAAAGATAATGAAACAAATAATTAAAGTTTTGTTTTCAAGTCTTTGAAAATATGATTTTAGAATATTAAACACAATATATGTTGTCATGTATGTTAAACATAATAGCATATATTGTGTTTTATTTTGTTTATTTAATTTTTATTTATATTTACAAGATTCATTTTTTCTTATTATATTTTTAATAAAAAAAGTTTAATAATATAGAAACAATATGCTATAATTAAAATATGAGTAAATGTCCATATTGTAACACAACTTATAATGAAATTTTGCAAACAGGCTTCGTTGGCTGTCAACGATGTTATCAAGAGATTGATGAATTAAAGATTGCAGTAAAAAACCTTTATGGAAATAAAACACATAAAGGTAAAAAACCGGCAGGTGATAATGGAAATATATGATGATATTGCAATTTCGTCAAGAATAAGATTGGCAAGAAATGTTGATGGATTAAAATTTTATACAAAATTGCAAAGTGATGTGGAAGCAAATTATATTATAAATTCTGTCATGAAAACACTTGAAAAATTTGATGTTTTCAATTTTTTGCGTCTTAAAGATTTATCATTAAACGAATGTAATGCACTTTTTGAAAGGCATCTTATAAGTAAAGAATTGATAGAAAATAAAGATATTTCAGGTGTTGCGATAAGTGAAGATGAAAGAATAATAGTGATGATAAATGAAGAAGACCATATAAGAGAACAATGTATGGAAAAAGGGTTTAATCTTTATAAACCTTTTAGACGCCTTAATAAAATAGATGATGAGATAATCTCTTCATTACCTATTGCTTATGATAAAGACCTTGGCTTTATTACAGCAAGTCCATCAAATCTTGGCACTGGAATGAGAGCATCAGTGATGTTGTTTTTGCCGGCATGTGAACTTACTGGAAAGATTAATGATATATATTCTCGGGCAGGAGAAGAAGGGCTGACAATTCGAGGAATTTATGGAGAAGGAAGTTTAGCCAAAGGATATTTTTATCAAATTTCAAATCAAGGTTCGTTAGGGTTTGATGAAAACCAAATAATTGATAAAGTAAGTGATTTTATATATTCGTTATGTGGAGAAGAAAAGGAACTTCGTGATTATATGCTTGAAAAAGATGGGGAAAAATATAAAGATATAACGCTTAGAGCATATGGTGTTTTGACTAATTGTTATTCACTTTCTGAGAATGAAATGATAGACCTTCTTGCAAAAGTAAAACTAGGACAGGTTTTAGGTTTTATTAATATTTCTTCAAATGAGAAATTTCAAAAATTATTTACCGAAGGTGCAAGTGCAAATTTAAAAGAAATATTTGAATTTTTTGATGAAAAAAAGGAAAATATTATTCGTGCAGAGTATATATCTAACAAGGTGAAAGAGTTATCACAAAGGAGGTAATTATCATGAATTATCAATCATCTTCTTTCTCAGATAACATACAAAAAGTTATTAAAAATGCAAGCAAATTTGCCTTAAGATTTGGTTCAAACCTTATAGGTAGTGAACATATTTTGTATGGTCTTACAAGTGTAAAAGATTGTCTTGCAAGTCAACTTTTGGCTGAGGAAGGTGTTACTGAACCAAAATTATTTGAATTCTTTGAAGATAATGTAAGTGAGGAAGATATGTTTGGTTTTGAAGGGGTTGTTGAAATGACGCCAAGAACCAAAGATTTATTTCGCACTGCTCAACAAATAGCACTTCAAATGAATCATTCTTTTTTAGGAACAGAACATTTACTTCTTGCACTTCTAGCAAGCACAGGTTCAGTTGCTTACAGAATTTTAGTAGGGCAATTTGGAGTAGATGTAGAATCATTAAAAAATAAAGTTTTAAAAGTTTTGCAATCAGGGACTTCAACAACTGAAGAGAAACAAGAAAATGCTCAAAATAAACAAGTAGGAAGCACTTTACCAGAGAAACTTCTAGATATGGGGACAGATATAACTTTAAAGGCAAAGGAACATAAACTTGATCCAGTTATTGGTCGAGAAGAGGAAATTCAAAGAGTTGTTGAGATTTTGTGTCGAAAAACAAAGAATAATCCTGTTCTTATAGGAGAGGCTGGTGTTGGTAAAACTGCTGTAGTTGAAGGTCTTGCCGAAGCAATCGTATCAGGCGATGTTCCAGAGATTTTGAAAGATAAGGTTATTTATTCATTAGAGATTGGCGGACTTATGGCTGGAACAAAATATCGTGGTGCAATGGAAGAAAAATTAAAAGATGCTATTGAAACTATTATTGCAAGTAAAAACATAATCGTATTTATTGATGAAATTCATACGCTTGCACAAGCCGGCTCTGAAAAAGGTGAAACATCTCCAGCAGATATGTTAAAACCTTATCTTGCAAGGGGAGAATTGCAAACTATAGGAGCGACAACAACAGATGAATATAGAAAATTTATTGAAAAAGATAAAGCACTTGAAAGACGTTTTCAACCAATTATGGTAAACCCACCAACTGTTGAACAAACAATACAAATATTGAAAGGTTTAAGAGATAGTTATGAGGCATTCCATAAAATTACAATTACAGATGAGGCTATAGAAGCGGCAGCAGTCCTTTCAGATAGATATATATCAGATAGAAGTTTGCCAGATAAAGCAATAGATCTTATTGATGAAGCAAGCAGTAAAGCAAAAGTTAATTATACAGTTAAGCCACAAGAAATAAGACAACTTGAAGATAAGATAAAGGGATTGTCAGCAAGTAGAGATGAAGCAAGTTTGCAAAGAAATTATGAAAAAGCAGCAAAATTGCAATCTGAAATCATTAATCTTGAAAATGAATTAAAAAAGAAAAGTGAAAAATTTGATGTCAAGAAGGAAAGAACGGCAACAAATTCTATAGGTGCTAATGAGATTGCTGCAGTTGTGTCAAAATGGACAGGAATACCTGTTACTAAAATAACAGAAAGCGAAAAAGATAGACTCATTCACCTTGAAGACATTTTGCATAAACGAGTAGTTGGACAAAATCAGGCTGTAGAGGCTGTTGCAAAGGCAATAAGACGTTCAAGAGTAGGACTTCAAGATAGCAAACGACCAATTGGCTCATTCTTGTTTATGGGACAAACAGGTGTAGGAAAAACTGAACTTTGTAAGGCTATTGCCGAGGCTATGTTTGATGATGAAAATAATATTGTTCGTATTGATATGAGCGAATATATGGAATCACATAGTGTATCAAAGTTGATTGGTTCTCCTCCTGGATATGTAGGCTTTGAAGAAGGCGGACAATTAACAGAGCAGGTAAGACGTCATCCTTATTCTGTAGTTCTTTTTGATGAAATTGAAAAGGCACACCCAGATATTTTTAACGCACTTTTACAAATTCTTGATGATGGTCGTTTGACAGATGGACAAGGAAGGACTGTCTCATTTAAAAATACAATTATAATAATGACAAGCAATCTTGGTGCAAATGAAGTAAAAGAGCAACATAAAAAATTAGGTTTTGGAAATGATGATGAAGAACAAGAAGTCATAGATTCAAAGAAAATATATATGGATGCATTAAAACGTAAGTTTAAACCAGAGTTTATTAATCGTATAGATGTTATTTGTATTTTTGATCCATTGACAGAGAGTGATTTAGTAAAAATTGCAAAGATATTAATATCAAATATCAATAAACGTTTAAAAGAGAAAAATTTATCATTAAAAATAACAGAAGACGCACTTGAATTTATAGTTAAAAAAGGCTCAAATTCTGAATATGGTGCAAGACCATTAAAAAGATATATTCAACAAGAGGTAGAAGACCAAATCGCAGAAAAAATTTTACTTGGACAATTAAAAAATGAGGGCGAAATTGTTATTGATGTGGAAGATGATAAATTAACATTTACTAATGATTAAAATATCGTAATTCGTTTGGAAATTTAAACTAAATTTGTTAATATATTTCTATAGGAGGAAGATATAATGAAAATTGAAATTATAGAAAGAGGTGGCTATCAGGTAAGTCAACGTTTAGAAAGAATATTGCACGAGAAACTTGAGAGACTTTCTAAATATTTCGAAGACGAAGTAAATGTAAAGGTTGTTTGTTTGAAAGTTGCAAAACAAGAAAAACTTGAAATAACTGTTACAAGTAAAGGGCTTATGTATAGAAGTGAAGTTACAAGTGATAATATGTATAATAATATTGACTATGCACTTCCTAAACTTGAAAAACAAATTGTTAGAAATAGTGAAAAACGTAAAGAGAAAAAAGCAAAAGGTTCAAAACAAGAAAATTTCTTGCCATTTGAATTTTTGGAACAAGAACCAGAAGAACTTCCATCAATCTATAAAAAGAAAACATTTGACCTTGACCCAATGCTTATAGATGATGCGAGATTTGCAATTGAAAGATTAGGGCATGATTTCTTTGTATTCTTAAATGCTGAAACAGGAAAGATAAATATTCTTTATAGAAGAAAAGATGGAAAGTTTGGTTTAATAGATTTAGTTTATTAAAATAAATTTCTCATATATGTTAAGGTCATAAGTTTTATGAATAAACAATAAAAAAGACGACTTGATTAAAGTCGTCTTTTTTGATTTATAAATCATTTTCTTTTAAATCTTCTCTATCTTTTGTCTGAATTTTAGGTAATACATCTTTAATAAATTTTAGAATATAGATTTCATTTTGACATTCAACTAAAGATGAATAGATTACTCGAATATCATCCATGGTAAGGGTTTGATAAAAATATAATGCAAATTTATAGAGATATTCTGGACTAGACATAATTAATATATCATTGAAACAATCATAAAATTCTTCTGTGCTTTTAGCAAGAAAAGCATTTTTTATAGCATCTTTAGAATCCTTAAAAAAGTTTGAATGTTGTCTTATCTCTACATTATTTTTGTGATTTATCTCTTCTACTTTATGATATTTATAGATTGTTGAATATGATGTTTTAAGCATAAAATCCTCCTAAACGTAAAAACAGGTAACATTATATCATAAACAATACACAAAATCAATGTAAAAGATTGTAAAGAATAAGTATAAAATGTCGAAAATTGTTTTAGAAAATAAGTTTTGTTATAACAAAAAATTATTGCATTAATGCAATAAGACAACAATATATTTTGTTTTAATATTATTTTGATAAAGTGTGTAATTACATTTTAAATTATAATATTTTATATTAAAAGACTTTTCAGAAATTCAGTATAATTAAAAATGTTTTAATTATAATAAAATTGATTAATTTTGATTATAAATAAATTTATTATAAAGATGTTTCTTATTTAAACTTATTATTAAAAGTTTTTTACATAAAAATATAGGATTTTTAATTATAAAATCCTATATTTTCTTATTTAACTTCTTTTTTTAAGTCTTCAAGCATTTTAGCGAAATGTGCTTTTTTTCTATCTGCGCTATTCTTGTGTATAACATTTGAAGAAGCGGCTTTATCTAGAAGAGAAACAACTTCACTAAAAGCAACTTCACTAGCCATAACATCTTTATTTTCGATGGCAAGTTTAAATCTCTTAATATAAGTAGCAATTTTAGATTTTGCTGCTTTATTTTCTGCTGTCTTCTTATCAATTATTTTAACTCTTTTTTCAGCTGATTTAATATTAGGCATTATTCTTCTCCTTTAAATTTACTAATTGAGTATAGCATATAAAAAAACATAAATCAAGTAAAATAAATATTTTTTTTAATTTTAACCAAAATATTTATATGTTTGATTTAATAGATGAGAGTGGAAAAGATTTAAAAAGTTATGGTTATATAAGTAAAGATTTTGGAAAATATGGAATATCTTTATCTACATTAAAGATTGAAAGTGATGAAAAAAGTAAAAAATTGGGGCTAGATAAAGGAGAATATTATATTATAAATTGTCCGAACTTTTATGATTATGATCTTGTTTGTGGTATGGAAATATCACAAATTATAGAAAAGAGATTAAAAAAACATTTAAGAGATTTTAAAATAAATAAGAATGCTAAAATTTTAATTGTTGGGTTAGGTAATCCAGAGATTGCTTCTGATAGACTTGGAAAAGAAGTTTTTGATAATATAGAGATTGATGCTCTGTCAAATAAAAATAATATATACAAATTTTGTCCTAACATATATTTTTCAACAGGTATAGAAACAATAAAAATGGTTGAGATTTTTGTTAAAAATTTAGATGTTGAATTATTAATAATAATTGACTCTTTGACTACAAATTCACTAAATAGACTCGGCTCTTCATTTCAAATAACGACTACAGGAATGACGCCTGGTAGTGGAGTAAATCGTTTTGGAAAAAGAATTTGTCAAAAAAGTATGGGCGTTCCATGTATTTCAATAGGTGTTCCTTTTATGATTTTTGCAAAAGATTTAGACAAAGATTTCAACTCTTCATTAATTTTGTCTCCAAAAGATATTAAAGAAAATGTAGAACTATGTGGATATATAATTGCTAAAGCAATAAACAGTTGTTTAAAGAGGTGATGAAAATGAATTATTATTTGTTAATTCCTTTTGTAATAATTTTGATTGCTTTTATACCAATAAAATTACAAATAAAGTTGTCATTTAATGTATTAGATTTTTCTGGGGCTTTTGGTATATTTTTATTTAAGAAAGAAGTCGAACATCAACAATTTTGGATCAAGGGAAAGAAAATATTGACTAAAAAAGAAGATGAGATTGAAAGTAAGGAAATTGAGTTTGATAGTCAAGAAGTTATATTTTTAGAAACATTAATGGAACAAATAAAAGATAAAACAAGGTTAAGGGAGTTGTTTATAATTTATAATATAGGTTTTAATGATGCATTTTTATCTGCTTTAATTGCAGGATATATAAATTCTGGGTTATATATTTTTTTAGGAAAAATAAAAAATGCTAAACCTACTGCAACTATGGGTATTTTTGATACAATTTCATATAATAGAGAAGTTTGTCAGTTTGCAGTCAATTCAACTTTGTCAATTTCTTTGTTTGATATTGTATATTCTTTATTTAATTCGGTTATTCTAAGTAAGAAAAAACATACGCAAAAAAGTCTTGAAAAACAAAGTAAAACTTAGTGTATCAAAATTCTATTTTAAAGGGGAATGAAGATGAAAATATATGGTGGAAATGATAATATTAATAAATTGATTGATGGGGCAATGGATAAAATAAAAACCATTGTAGATTCAAGCACAATTATAGGAGAAAAAGTGGAAACGGGAGACGGAACAGTTATATTACCAATTTCAAAAGTAACTGTTGGATATGTTGTTGGAGGTGGTGAATACGCAGATTTATCTGCTAGACGTGTAGCAAATCATTTTCCTATGGCTGGTGGTTCAAGTGGAGGAATGAGTATATCTCCAGTTGGTTTTTTGGTGATTACAAATGGAGATGTAAATTTTGTAAATGTTGAAAATAAATCATTATATCAAACGGTATTAAATATGTTCAATGCTTTAATCAACAAAATGGAGAAAAAAGAAAGTGAAAAAAATCAGACTTCAAATCAAGATGATAATAATTTAGATAATGATTTGGACGAGAATTACAATAACGAGAAGGAAGGTGATGAAGATGAAGAAAAATAAATTAACTTCATTTTTATGCCTTGTTTTTGTTATTATATTTCTATTTTCTGTTTTTGTTGGGGGAGTTCGTCTTGCAAGCAAAAATTCATCAAATGCAGATTATTCTTTAACAAGCGCAAAAGCGATGTGTGTTATGGAAAGTGGCTCAAAACGGGTGTTATATAGTAAAAATGAAGAAACAAAATTAGCAATGGCAAGCACTACAAAGATAATGACTGCAATAACAGCAATAGAAAATTGCTCTGATTTAGATAAAAAATTTGTAATATCTCCAAAGTCTGTTGGGATTAGTGGAACAAGTTTGTATTTACGCAATGGAGAAGAGTTCTCACTCAGAGATTTACTCTACGGCTTAATGCTTATTTCTGGTAATGATGCATCTGTTGCAATAGGAGAATATGTTGGGGGAAACACACAAAAATTTGTTGAAATGATGAATAATACTGCAAAAAAAATAGGTGCAAAAAATTCTCATTTTGATAATACCCATGGATTAGATTCAAAAACACATTACACGACAGCATATGATTTGGCACTTATAACAAGTTATGCTATGCAAAATGATACATTTAAAGAAATAGTATCTACCCAAAACAAGAAAATCACTAATAGTGATGGAAAAACAAGATATTTAAAAAACAAAAATAAATTATTATTTAGTTTAGATGGATGTTGTGGTGTAAAAACAGGTTTTACAAATGATGCAGGAAGATGTTTGGTTACAAGTTGTGAAAGAGATGGTATGAATATTGTGTGCGTTGTTCTAAATTGTGGACCTATGTTTGAACAAAGTTGTTCTTTAATAGAAAAAGCATTTGATGAATATCATTTGATTGATTTAACAAGTGGATATGCATTTAAAAATACCATTAATGTTGAAGATGGACGAGAAGAAAAAGTCAAAATTGGAACTTATGGAAAATATTTATATCCTTTAAAAAATGAAGAAATTAAGAAAGTATCTTATGTTTATGATATTAATAAAAATGTAGAGGCTCCAGTAGATAAAGGAACTGAAGTGGGAGAGGTTAAAATTTTTATTGATAATAACTTGCATTTTTCTGAAAAAATATATACAATGGAAAGTGTAAGGAGAAATTCAATCTTTGAAAAAATTAAAGATTTGATAAAAAAATGGTAACATGAGATTAAATAAATTTTTAAGTAATAGTGGACTTGCGTCTAGAAGAAAATGTGATGAAATAATTGCTGAAGGAAAAGTTATTGTTAATGGAAAAGTAGTCAGTGAACTTGGCTATCAAATTAATGAAAGAAAAGACAAAGTAATAGTAGAGGGAAAGGTAATCAAACTTCCTTCTTCTTTTGTGTATATAAAACTAAATAAACCTAAAGGATATGCTTGCACAGCACATGACGAAAAAGGAAGAAAGACTATTTATGATTTGATAGATTGCGAAGAACGTTTATTTTCTGTCGGACGTTTAGATTATGATACAGAAGGACTTATATTGCTTACTAATGATGGCGATTTTGCAAATTGTGTCGCACATCCTAAATATGAAATGGAAAAAGAATACAGAGTTACTTGTGAAGGAGAAATAAAAGAAAGCGAACTTGCTGTTATGAGAAAGGGTGTGGTTGTCGATGGAAAACGTATGCCAAGTGCAAAAGTTGAAAAACTTTCTTTTGAAAATGGCTTTACAAAATTATCTGTAGTTATAAATGAAGGGCAAAATAGACAAGTTAGAAGAATGTTTGAAGCAATAGGTCATGAAATTAAATTGTTAAAAAGAGTAAGGATAGGTAATGTAAGACTTGGTGGATTAAGTCGTGGAGAATATAGAGATTTAACTCAAGAAGAATTAAACAGTCTTGTTAGAAATTAATAATTACAATTAAGTTTTAAAATGGAATTAAATATAGGTTTTAATTATTATTACAATTTATTGTTTTATAAATTATTGCTTTCAATAATTTAAAGAGTTTTAGAGGATTGGTAGATGAAGGTTTTAGTAATAGGTGGCGGTGCTTCAGGTTTAATGGTTGGGGGACTGCTTTGTAATAAAGGCTATGATGTTACGATTATAGATAGAAATGAAAAATGTGGTAAAAAAATATATATAACTGGTAAAGGCAGATGTAACCTTACAAATAAATGTAGTGAAGATGAATTTTTGAAAAATGTTGTTCATGGTAATAAATTTTTGTTTTCTGCTATAAATCAATTTAGCCCTTTAGATACTATAAATTTTTTTGAAAATCTGGGCTTGACGACCAAAACCGAAAGAGGGAATAGAGTTTTCCCTCAATCAGATAAAGCAAGTGATGTTACAAAATATCTTTTGAAAAATGCCAATAAATGTAAAATAATTTTAGATGAAAAGGTTATAAAAGTTGATAAATTCAATAGTGATTTTTCTGTTATTACAGATAAAAATAAATATACATTTAATAAGGTTATAGTTGCTACAGGTGGAAAAAGTTATCCAGCGACTGGAAGCACAGGAGATGGTTATTTAATTGCAAAAAGTTTTGGTATAAATGTTATAAAACCACATAGTGCACTTGTTCCAATAAGGTTAAAAGATAAATTTTGTGAAAGATTGGAAGGTGTATCTTTAAAAAATGTGAAACTCAAATCTTTAATCAATGGTAAAAAACAAGAGTTATTTGGTGAAATGTTGTGGACAAATGATGCAATATCTGGTCCTATTGCATTATCATTATCAAGTTATATAGGAGATAATAAAGATATTAAATTATATTTAGATTTAAAACCAGCATTAGATGAAAATAAACTAAATGAAAGATTGCTTCGAGAATTTGAAATAAATAAGAATAAAAATATATATAATGTCATGAAGACATTACTGGTTAATCGTATGATTGAAATATTTTTAAATTGTGTAGAAATAGATAAAGAGAAAAAGGTTAATTCAATTACAAAAGAAGAAAGAGAAAAAATAGTTAAATGTCTTAAAAACTTTGAATTACATTTTGATTGTTTATATCCAATAGAAACAGGAATTGTTACAGGTGGAGGGGTTGATTTAAAAGAGATTAATCCGAAAACTATGGAAAGTAAAAAGATACGTGGCTTATATTTTATAGGAGAAGTATTGGATATTGATTGTTTAACAGGTGGTTTTAATTTGCAGGCTTGTTTTTCAACGGCTTTTGCTTGTGCTAATAACTTTGAATAAAAATTTAATTTAACATTTTAGTTTGAATTAAATAATGTTTACAATTTTTTATAAAAAATGAAAACTTTTCATTTAAAGATTCCTTGGTTTAATTAAAATATAAGGCATATGATTAAGTAATAATAAAGGAGAGAGTATGTTTCATTTTGTTCAAATAGTTGCAGATATTCCAGTCAGGATTTTTTATCCAACCAAGTTTCATGATAAAAATAATATTCCCAAAGGTTCTTGTATAATTGCCTGTAATCACACATCAAATTTAGATGCCGTAATTTTGGCTATTCATACATGGGAGAAAAAATATTATTTAGCAAAGAAAGAATTATTTAAAAATAAATGCTTTGGTGGTTTCTTAAAACTTATGGGTGCCGTTAAAATTGACAGGCAGGGCACTGATATAACTGCAATTAAACAATGTTTAAAAATATTAAAGAATGGTAAAAAATTAGTGGTTTATCCAGAAGGAACTAGAACTAATAATGAAAATATGGAATTAGGAGAGATTAAACAAGGTGTCGCAATGTTTGCTGTAAAGGGGAAAGTCCCTATTGTCCCTATGTTTATTTCAAAAAAGCCAAGGATATTTAGAAAGACTCATGTTTTTGTTGGAGAACCTTTTACATTAGAAATGTTTTATGGGAAGAAACTTGATAGTGAAGAACTTGAACAGGCAAGTGAATATGTTGCTCAAAAAATGAACGAACTACGTGATAAATCATTGAATTCTTTGACAAAGAAAAAATAATTTGATAGAATTTTTTCAGAGGTATTTATGGAAGAAAAAAGTAAAAAAGAAGAAATTGAAAAATTTGATATGGCTGCTGTTGAAAAAACATTTACAAGTTATAAAAAAGGACAAATGTTTGATGGCGTTGTTGTAATTAAACGTGAAGATGGCTGTATTTTTAACATTGGTGGCAAAAATGATGCATTCTTACCAAAAGGTGAAGTTGATGATTATCAAAGTTTAAAGATTGGAGATAGATTTAAAGTAGTTATTATTAATTCTAGAAATGAAGATGGAATGATTGTTGTTTCAAAATCGCTTGCTGATAATCAAATACTTGCAACACAAAATGCAAGTAAACTTAAATTGGGAAGTAAATTTTCTTTTGTTATTACAAGAGCAGATAATAGTGGATTGCATACAAAAATGGGCGAATATGATATATTTGTTCCTATGAATGAAATTTCAGAAAAAATAAGAGATGTTAGAAAAACTATTGGAAAGCAATTTGAAGCGACAGTAACAGAAATAGATAAAGAAAATAAGAAGATTATTGCCAGCATTAAACTTCTTGAAAATCAAATTAAAGAAAATGTTGAGTCATTATTTTGGAATTCAATTTTTATAAATAAAATAGTTAAAGGAAAGGTTAAAAAGATTTTAGAGTATGGGGCAATAGTAGAGGTAAATGGTGTAGATTGTTTTGTGCATATCTCTAATCTATCTTATAATCATTTATCTTCTCCTAATGAAGTATTGAAAGAGGGGGAAGAGTATACTTTTAAAGTTATAGAAGTAGATAGGGAGAATAAAAAGGTTTCTTTAAGTTATAAAGCATTGCTTGATAGTCCAAGATTGCTTGCTATAAAAGAACTTCATGTTGGGGCGATTTATAAAGGCGTAGTAATTAAAATATTAAAATTTGGTGCAATTATAAAATTAAAGAATGGCGCAACAGGTCTTCTTCATGTCAAAAATGCAACAGAAAAGAATAATGAAAGAATATATGAAATAGTGAAAATAGATGATAAAGTAGAAGTTGAAATACTTGATAAAGATGAAGAAAATGAGAGGGTATCATTTAAGTTGATTAGTGTAAATTAGCGATATATCGAAGGTAGTTTGTTGGACATAATACCAGATGTAGTATTGTATTGTTATTATCAAAAAAAATATGATAATCTTAAGATAAGGTGCTTTTGCATCTTATGCTGGTGTGGCTCAGGGGTAGAGCAATTGATTCGTAATCAATAGGTCGTGGGTCCGATTCCCATCACCAGCTCCAAAATTTAATAAGAATTAGAACGATTGTTAATTATAATGATTTTATTGAAATAAATTATTTTATTATTGGAAAATAAAAAATGCATTTATAAAATGCATTTTTTTAGAACAATTAATAGATGTTTTACTTTGCAATTGTTGTAATATCATTCATAACTTTTTGCACTTGTGATTTAGGTCCTTTTATAAAAAAGTTTTCATCAATTGGAAACTCTTCATTCGGTTTATTTCCAATTCCCATAGAAACCCAACCTTCTACTATCAATTTGTTATTGTTAAAATAATAATTAATATATTTACGTGCAGACCAAAATCCTTTTCCTTTTTGATAAACTTGTTCATCATTGTAAGGTGTTTGTATATATCCATTATTTTTTAAAATTGATTTTATAGTGTTATCAAGGCTTGTTTGTTTTGTAATGTCAATTTCTATTTCTTCAATTTTTCTATTCTTTTTTACATTTTTAGTTCCAACAACATTCATAATGATTTCAAGTATAATTGCTAAAACAATTAAAACACAACCAATTATAAGTTCAATTAAATTTAATGATTGGCTTACAAGAAATTCTCCAAGACAAGCGCCTAAAGCGACTCCACCTAAAAGACCTAAAACAATTGATATTATATAAAGTATCTTTTTCATTTTATTATCTCCTGTTATTATATTAAATTTTTAAAGCAAATATGTCAAATAAATGTTTAAATGTTATTTAAAGTTAAACAATATTATAATTAAGTTAATTTAAAATTGGGTTAAATTTAAAAAGATTTATAATAAAAACACATTAATAAACAAAAACTTCACAAAGATGTTGATTTTGTAAAAAATGTAGTATATAATTACAAAAAGGGAGAATATGGGGATAGATAAAAGAAATGAAATCTTCCAAAAAGATATTTTTGTTTCGTATGATATTCCTAACCAGTTGGAAGATTTTATAGAGAATTATGAAAAAAGTATTAATTATGCAAGTATACTTTCTTTAGGTGAAGAAATATCTCATTTGAATTTTTTAAAAATGCAACGAGACTTCTATTTAAGAAATGCTAATGATCTTGCAAGAATTTATAATACAAAATTTTCTTTGGCAAAATTTGAAAAAATAGAACAAATAGTAGATTCTCTAGAAAAAGAATTCCCACATTATAAGGAACAATTAATAGGGTATATTGACAAATATAATAAAAAACGAAAAATACAAGAGTTAGATAAAGATTTAAATATTTTAGTAAAACAACTAACTGACTTATGTGAGATGAAATTTAAAGCAGAGGAAAAAAGACTGACGCAATATGATGTAAAAATAGCAGAAAATAAAAATGAAATAAAACATAATAAAACTGTTGTTTTTAATGTAAATATAAAAGAGTTATTTGCCAATAGTAAACAGATAAAAATTTTCTTGGGGAAAATGAGAGAGTTTAAAGAAGAAAATCAACAAGTTAAAATTTTATTAAATGCAGGATTTAAAGATGCTGATTTATTTGAACAAGGCACACCTTATATATATAATAGTGAAACATTAAATAATTTAAGATATTTAAAAAACAAGTTGGGGGAAATGGGATACAACAAAATTTCATTTTCAGAATATTATTCTAATAAAGATGAACAATATGGACAAGAATGGTCATATAAAGCAGTAATAAAATCAAATAAATACATATCGAATATAATAAATAAAATTCAAAAAGCAAAACATACACCATTAGAGGCAATGATTTTTATTCATTCTGTTGCAACTTTAATACCTTTCAGTAATCAAAACGATGAACTAGTAAACGCTTATAGCCCTGAAAGTTTAAGAAGCATTGTTGGGATAATTGAAAATGGCGAGGCTGTTTGCTCGGCATACACACATTTAGTTAAAGCAATAATTGATGGACTTGAAATGCCGGGATTGAAAGCACAATTAAATTGCTGTTATATCAAAGAAGGGTTTGTTGGTGCAGTGCTCTATAAATTTTTGCAAGGTGGAAATCATGCTCAAAATCTTATTACTATAAATGATGACAAATATAAAGTAAATGGGGTTTACAGAAATGATTGTGCATGGGATGCTATGAAATTGGATGACAATGGAAAAGTAGTTAAAGGACAAACATTTACATTTTTTATGAATTCAATAAAAGATATTCAAAATTTGAAAAATATGATATATAAACCTTTTAACATGATTAAAATGAAAGATTATGATACAAGTTATATAAAATCTTTAAAAGGATATAAAATTGCAAAACTTCAAACCTCTTTGGCATATAAAGAGTTAAGTTTATATCAGTCTAAACTAATTTCATTTGATACTTTTATTGATGCTTTTGAAAATACATATAAGAAATTAGGTCTAGATGATAATTTTATTTCAAGAACCGTATTCAAACTAGTTGAAAGAAGTTGTAATTATGCAGATAAATTATTTACTTCTAATAGTCAAAATATATTTAAAACATTGGGTAAAAATATCAATAGTGATTTCGAGAATGATATAAAAAAATCAATGTAATATGTATGTTAATTATTTAAAAATAAATAGAGTTTTATCTATTTATTTTTTTTGTTTTTCTAAATTAAATAATTGACAAAAAATGTCGACAGTATTACAATATTTAAAGAAAGGTGATAAAATGGATTGGAATCAAATATGGAATGACATTGTTGATTTTTTCAAAAATAATGCTTGGAATATTGCAATATTTTTTGCTGTTTTGATTTTAGGTATTATTGTAATAAAGATATTACTAAATATTATAAGAAGAGTAATGAACAAGACTAAAATGGAAAAAATCACTATTGGTTTTTTGTGTGCAATTATTAAAATTTGCTTATATTTGTGTTTAATATTAGTTTTATTAAGTATAATTGGCATTGAATTAACTGGGGTGTTAACTGCGTTAAGTGCTTTAGTTCTTGCTATTGGTATGGCTCTTGAAAACATTATTGCAAATGCTGCAAACGGAATCGTTATTGTTTCTAATAAAATGTTTAAAAAGGGTGATTATGTAGAAGTAGAAGGGAAAGAAGGAAATATTGTTCAAATCAACTTTTTATTCACAACAATTATGACTGTTGATAATAAAAGGATAACAATTCCAAATTCTTCTATTGTGAATGGAGTTGTTGTAGATTATGACTCTTGTAAGACAAGAAGAGTTGATATAAAGTTTAACGTTGCTTACGAAAGTGATGTAGAACAAGTGAAAAAATTAATTTTAGAATGTATGAAAAGTAACGGAAAAGTTTTATTAAATCCAGAGCCTTTTTGTCGTTTGAATGCATTAAATTCAAGTAGTATTGAATTTGTTGCTAAATGTTGGTGTGATAGTGAAGATTATTGGGATGTTTATTATGATACCTTGGAACTTGTATATAATGAATTAAAGAAAAATAATATTTCAATTCCTTATGATCAGATTGAAATAAGAGAACGTAAAGATAAGGTTGTGTTGCCATTTAATAAAGAAAAAATACCAAAACGAGTTGAAAAAGAAAGAAAAGAGAATCGTGATATAGATTTAGAAAATATGAATCTTGTTGAGATTTTTGGTAAAAGCAAAAAGAAAAAGAAAGAAAAAAAATTAAAACCAAATAAAAATAAGGAAGAAAATCAACAAGAAACAAAATTACTTACTGAACCACTAGATCAAAGTATTATTAAAAGCGAAATTGATAAAATTAACACAACGAAAACTCAAGAAAAAGTAGATAAAAAATCAAAATCCAAGAAAGATTAAATATTAAAAACGTAATGATTTCTATTTTTTAATTATGTTTATCATTAATGTAGATATATATAATTATATTTACATCATTAGTTGATTGACATAGGTATAGTTTTATGTTAATATAAATTAAAATGGTATATCTTTTTTAAATTTATATCGATAATTTAAAATAATTGTGGAGGGTAAAATGCTTATTTCTTGCTAATTTAATTTAATAGCATAAAGTTTTAAAAAGTTTTATGCTTAGCAAGAAAATGTATTTAAAAATATTATATATTTGATAAATTCAAATAAACAAAAAGTGTTGCATTTTCTTGCAACGTTTTTTATTTAGGAGGATATATGTCACAGATTAAAATTAAAAATTTATCATTCAGTTATAATTCCCAAAATGTAATTTTTGATAATCTTAATTTAGAGTTTGATAGTAATTGGAAATTAGGATTAATAGGGAGAAATGGTAAGGGTAAAACCACTTTATTGAAATTATTGTCAGGGGAGTTGAAAGGAAAAGGAAATATAGATATGTCAGTAAAATTTCAATATTTCCCAACCAAAATAGAAAACATTAATAGTTCTATACAAGGTTTAATAGAAAATCAATTTATTAATATAGAAAGTTGGAAGATTTATAAAGAATTGAATTTAATAAATTTTAATATGCAAAATTTATTTACTTGTTATAAAAATTTAAGTGGTGGAGAACAAGTAAAATTTCAACTTGCAATTATGTTTGCACAAGATGAAACATTTCAACTTTTAGATGAACCAACTAATAATTTAGATCAGGCAACAAAAAATAAAATAGTTGAATATTTACAAAATAAAAAAGGCTTTATTATTGTGTCACATGATAGGTGGTTGTTGGATAACTGTATTGATCATGTAATTTCAATTAATAAAAATAGTATAGACTTACAAAAAGGTAATTTTTCTTCATGGGACGAAAATTTTAATAGGAAACTAAATGAAGAAATAATTAAAAACCAATCATTACAAAAAGATATTGATAGATTAGAGCTTGCAAAGATAAAAACAAAACAATGGGCTAATAAAAGTGAAAAACAAAAGAGTGCCAAAGTAAATGATAGTGCTATAATTGATAAAGGTTTTATTGGAGCAAGAGCAGCAAGATTACAAAAACATTCTAAAATAATAGAAAATAGAATTGAAAATGCTATCGAAGAAAAACGTAGCCTATTAAATGATTTTGAAAAAGAAAAATTTATAAAAATATGCCCAAATTATTTTGATAACGATGAGTTATTAATAGAAGGTAAAAATATAAATTATTTTATTAAAGAAAGAAAAATATTGAATAATGTTAATTTTATTTTGAGAGGAGGAGATAGATTATTTATTCAAGGAGAAAATGGCAGTGGAAAGACATCTTTGATAAAAATCATAATGTCTAAAATAAATGATTATTCTGGATATCTTTATATAAAAAATAAATTAAAATTATCTTATGTAAGTCAAGATTTATCTATGTTAAAAGGAAAACTAGACGACTATATAAATGAGAAAAAATTCGATAAAAGTTTATTTCTTACATTATTAAGCAAATTAGGTGTTGAAAATAAAGATTTTTATAACAATATTGAATGTATGAGTGATGGACAAAAAAAGAAGATATTATTATGCTCAAGTTTGATTGAAAAAGCAGATGTATATATATGGGATGAACCATTAAATTTTGTTGACATTGTTTCAAGGAAACAAATTGAGAATTTGATAAAAAAATATAAACCTACAATGATTGTGATTGAACATGATAAATTTTTTCTTGACAATATAGCAACTTCTGTATTACACTTATCTTAATAAATTGAATAGAATATATATGTGGAGGCAAAAGATGATTTGGGGAATTTTAACACTTATATTTGGAATTGGTGGAATAATAATGTTTACACAACCAGCGTATGGTATATATAACTTTAATGGAGAATCACCAGATGCTCAATTTTTAAAACAAAACTTATTTGATTTAATAAAATTTGAAAAGGGCATGACTGGTTATGAAATTGCAGGCAGTGTTTTTCTTATTTTGGCGTTAGTGTTTGTAGGAATAATGCTATTATTAACATTATTTAATTTAATTGCCAAAGCAGTAAATAATAAATCTTATGTTGGTTCTAAACTAGCAGCAGGTGGATTTTTTGTTTGTATGCTTGTTGCAACAATTATGTTTGCAGTTCATGCGGCAGTTGATTTGATGGGAGCAGATGTATGGCAAGCATTAGTTGAAGAAGGCGTTGTATTTTCTATAGGCTGGGGAATGATTGTCGCTTTGGGTTGTTCAATTCTTGCATTAATATTTGCACCTAGAAAGAATAAATAAAATATGATGATATATCTGTTATATTAAAATTATATTATCAGAAAATGTTAATAAACCCTGCCATAATTGTTTTTTATGCTAAATTATAATTTAAAAAATTATCAGTCAAAACCAAATATATTTTCATTGTATGTAATGAGAATTTTAAAATATATAGGTTAAGGAAGAAAAATTTTTCTTCCTTTTTATTTAAAGTTATTGACTCTCCAGTATGCTGTAATGATATATTTTTGATGTAAAGGAGGAAATATGATAAAAATAAGTGAATTTTCTAAATTGACTGGAGTCCCTGTTAAAACAATAAGATATTACGAAGAATTGGGACTAATAAAACCTGCAGAGATTGATGCTTGGACGGGTTATAGACGTTTTGATGAAAAAAATGCTGAACAATTATTGAGAATAATTTATTTGAAAAAACTTGGTTTTACGCTAGCAGAAATCAAGAATTTTGATGAAAATTCATTAAAAGAGAAAGCATTGGAAATCAAAAAGAAAATTAGTCAATTTAAGAAAAATTTAAAAGATATTTCAAACCTTTATAAAAATGAAAAAGGAGAATATATCATGAAAAATTTTGTAAATGATGAAAATTTAATCGGCAAATGGAAATTATTAGGTGTCGCAGAAAGTGAAGAAGATCTTAAAGAAAACAAGATTGAATTGAATTCAGACTTTGGATTAAATAAACTCGTTTTCTTACCTAAAGGCGAGAGTTATTGGGTAATTACTTTTTGGACAAAAGGAAATATTTTTATTAAAAATGTTCCAATGAAATATGAAATAAAAGATAATAAACTTATAATTGCTTTTGACTGGGATGTGTCTGGCGAAGTAGAGTATTATGCTGTGTATGAGAATGTTGATCATAAAGCATATAAGCATGAAGAAGTTGTTAAAACTGATGATATTAATATACCATTTGAAAACGATGAAGATTTAAAAGGAATATGGGTTGTTGACAATTTTGTAAAAAATATTGAAGATTTTAAAGAAAATACATCAAAAGATATTGATTATAAGTATAAAAATTTAGCAATTTTTGATAATGGAGAGGTTGTTGTAACTTATTCAGATAATAAATCAAATGCTAACATTTTAACTTGGACAAAAGGCTATATAATCAATAAATCTGCTAAAGTTGCACAAGAATATTGTATAAAAAATATTAATGGAAATGATTATTTATTTATGCAACATAAATCAGGGGATTATACATTTGGTGGACATATTCCATATTACTATGTTTTTAAAAAGCAAAAGTAAAAAACTAAAAAAGAGAATTTGATTTTAAAAATTCTCTTTTTTTTAATGTTATCAAAAAAATAAAAATCTATTTTAATAAAACATTTTTCCATTCATTGATATTAAATCTTGGATTTGCAGGACTGGTAGATGGAAGACAAAAAACTTCAATAGGAATATTAAAAAATTTAATAAAAAGTTTATAAGAAAGTTTGCCATTACAAATAATAGTTCTTATTTTTTTGTATTTTTTTAGAAGATTATTTAAATTACAAATTTTATAGTTAGATTTTTCTAAATTGAAATCATTTGAACCTTTAATATCTGATTCGATTATAACATCCCAAAGAGCAATTTTATGTTTTTTACATAAACCCTTTTTTTCTTCTATAGATTTTGGCAAATCTTCATGAAAAATACTGGCAAGCATTTTCCAAAATCTATTTTGTGGATGTCCATAATAAAAATTATTTTCTCTTGACTTAACAGAAGGAAAAGAGCCTAAAATTAAAAATTCACTATCATCATTTATTAATGGATCAAATCCTATATATTTTTTTGATTTGTTTACACTTTTATTCATGATAACATTTTATAATATTTAAAGAAATTCTACAATATTTTTATAAAAAATTTTGAAATAAATTATAAAATAATTATAATCTTTTAATGAAACTTATAATTTTGAATAGACTAATGTATTTTGTTTTAATTTATTGTTGGAGGGAATATGTTTAATATTGCTATTGATGGAACTGTTGGAAGTGGAAAAAGCACATTAGCAAAAGGTTTGGCTGAAAAATTAAATTTAAAAGTTTTAGATACAGGTGCAATTTATAGGGGAATAGCCTGTTATTACAAAGAAAAATTTAATAATCAGAAACCAAATAAAGAAATAATAGAAGAGTTTGTTGATTCATTGGAAATTGATATAAAATTTTTAGATGGACAACAACATGTTATAATAAATAAACAAGATTATACTCCTTATTTAAGACTTGAAGAAATATCAATGTTAGCATCGGTTATTTCACCTTATCCTGAAGTCCGGGAAAAGGTTTTGTATTTGCAAAGAGTTTTTGCAAGGAATTATGATTGTATTATTGAAGGTAGAGATATTGGGACGATTGTTTTACCAAAAGCACAAATAAAATTCTTTGTTACTGCAACAGAAGAAGTTAGAGCGATGAGAAGATATGCACAAATAAAAGACAAACCAAATAGTCCTTCCTATGAAGAAATTTTGGAGGATTTACGTCAACGTGATTATAAAGACATTCATAGAGAAATTGCCCCATTAATTCCTGCTAAAGATTCAATAATGATTGATACGACAAATCAAACATTGGAAGAGTCAATAAATTATTGTATTAATATTATAACAAGATTAAAAAAATAAAATGTTGAAAAATATATATAAATATGATAAACTAAAATTAAAAGAGGTGAGTATGAGAGGTTTGACATATTATCCACAAGTAGATAAAGATAAAATTGTTCAATCAAGTTTGCAAAAAATAGAAGTAAAGGAGATAGAAAATAAGTCTTCTTTTGAAAGTGCATGGAAAGAATTAATCGGTCTTGAGTATGGTGATAGATATTTTATCATTGACAAAAATATGCACGATTTTACAAAAGATATGATTAAAAATATCAAACAAGGGAATTTAAAATCAGAAGATTTTTTATATGATTATCCAAAACTTTTTGATTTATTTAGTTGTGGTGCCTATTTAAACAATACATATAAACATTTAAAATTAAATGATTTAGACGATAAAACACTTAAGTTATTTTTAGACAAGGTTGTTTTATCTGGTGTTAATATTGAAGAATTTAAAATGATTGTGTTGGCTAGTAATCTGTTAAATATAGATGCAATGCTTGACCAAGGAAATGATAGCACAATTTTAAAAGGTAAATACGAATTTACAAAAAATGTAATTGAATTGATTGATATGTATAAAAAGTTTACGCCTTATACCTATTATTTTAGAAAAGTAGACCAGTTGATAACTGACTATTCTAAAGAAGATGAAAATAATTTGATAAAAATAAGAGATACATTTGATAATGAAATATTAAAAAATTTTGCAAACAATAGAATTAAAAATTGTATATTAAGTGGATTATTTAATGTTAGAACTCATAACGATAAAGTGATTGAAAGATTAATGGAAAAACCAATTTTAAAAGAATTTTTTGTTAAACGACAAAATAAATGTGATGAGTATGGTTTTGAATTACCAGCAATGTTTAAATATCAGATTGATGAAAAAGGTTTGTATGTAATTGATGATTTGTGTAAAGGTGAATTATCTGATGCTGTTGTGAAAAATTTGATTGATATTTTCAAAGAGGAAAATTTGATAGATATAAATGATTATAATGAATATAGAAGAACAAAAATGGCTTTAAATTATTTAGATAAAGAGACTGAATCAGAACAATATTAAAAGAGAATGTTATTCATTCTCTTTTTTTATTAATATTTTAAGAAAAAGTCATATTAAAATAATTAGGAAATATTGTTAATTAATAAATAATAACGTATATTTTTTATTACTTTAACATGATGACTTTTGCATTGAGTCAGCAAAAAATATTTTGATTTTTAATTTATATTCCACAACGGGTGCTAGAGTATCATAGAAAAGTGTAAAAAAAGGATAAAAAAGGATAAAAAAGATATAAAAAAGTGTTGACATAGGTAGAGG
>USSZ01000002.1 GCA_900557645.1 uncultured Eubacteriales bacterium | reverse complement strand
TTTAAATAAATTGTAAGAGAGGATTAATTAAAATGAGTATTAAAGTAATGTTAACAGATGATCATGCATTGATGCGTGAAGGGATTAAACATTTATTAGAGTTTGATGGTAGTATTGAAGTAATCGAAGAAGCAAGTGATGGAATAGAATGTCTTCAGAAATTGGAAAAAATTCATCCGGATATTTTATTGCTTGATATTAATATGCCGGAGATGAATGGTATAGAAGTGCTGGAGGAATTAAAAAGAAGAGAGGATCCTTTAAAGGTTTTAATTTTGACAGTACATAGTGAAGTGGAGTATCTTGTAAAAGCAGTTGATATAGGCGCTAATGGTTATATCTTGAAAGACTCCGGTTCTTCTGAATTGAAGCAGGCGATCAATGTTATCATGTCCGGTGAGTCTTACATACAACCAAGTTTACTTCCTGCTTTAAATTCCAGGTTAATCAATAGAGATGTTGACCAGGATAAGCTTCAGACATTGACAAAAAGAGAGCTTGAAATTTTGACACAGGTTGCCGGCGGTATGTTTAATAAAGAAATTGCTGTGAATTTGAATATAAGCGAAAGAACTGTTAAAAATCATATTTCCAACATTTTCAGAAAGATAGACGTATCGGATCGTACACAAGCTGCTGTTTTTGCTATCAGAAATAATATTGTTAAACTGTATTAATTATTTCAAATTAAAAAAGTTTCATATTAGACAGGTAAAGCGTCATAATATTATGGCGCTTTTCTCTATCAGGGAAAGATCTTTTATATTAAAATGTTTCACATGAAACAATTTAGAAAAATTTTAAATAGTGCAAAATATTTTACATACTTATAAAGAGAATGTCTAGGAATAATTTTATATAATGTTAGTAATGAAATTGTCAATTTTTAATTTTGTTAAAAGGCTTTGTATTTGAATTAAACTATGATATAATACTAGTGGAGGTAAAAATGAAAGAATTAAAAGGAACAAAAACTGAGAAAAATTTAATGGAAGCATTCGCTGGAGAAAGTCAAGCAAGAAATAAATATACTTTCTATGCATCTAAAGCAAAGAAAGAAGGATATGAGCAGATTGCTAGCATTTTTGAAGAAACTGCTAATAATGAAAAAGAACACGCTAAATTATGGTTTAAAGCATTACATAATGGAGATGTCCCTACAACTGTTGAGAATTTGATTGATGCAGCAGCAGGAGAACATGGAGAATGGACAGATATGTATGCTAGAATGGCAAAAGAAGCAAAAGAAGAAGGCTTTGATGATTTAGCATATAAATTCGCTGCAGTTGGTGAAATTGAAAAAAGACACGAAGAAAGATATAATAAACTTGCAGAATTAGTAAGAGAAGGTAAGGTTTTCAAGAAAACAGACAAGAAAATTTGGGTATGTAGAAATTGTGGTCATGTTTATGTTGGTAATGAACCACCAAAAGTATGTCCAGTATGCAATCATCCAGAAGCATATTTTGAAATCTTAGTTGAAGAATTTTAATTTAAATATATAGGAATAATAAAATACAGAACATATAAGTTCTGTATTTTTTGTTATGATTTTTATATGTAATAATTTTTGTTCAGTTTTTATTATAAATCTTTACTATTTATTTTTAAAATATTGTAAAGAATAATCTTTGATTTGCTTATGTTTTTACTTGTATTAAAATTATTTAATTCAAAGTTAATAATCTTTTTAATGTAATTATTATTTGTTCTGTCTATAAAAATAAAAGTTGTTATAAGGTATTTTTGTTTAATTCGATTATTAATATAGAAAAAGTTTAGTGAAAAATATAGATTAGTGATAACATTACAAAATTCGACAGTATTTCATAAAATATTTGTTAAAATCATTTTTAAATATTTATAAAACATTATATAATGAAAGTGCTTTTTGAAAAAAGGAATCATTAAGTATAAAAAATAAAAGGAGAATAAGAATTATGAAAAATGATATTTTAAAAACACTTGCAATGAAAGCAAAAAACAGAATGATTAATAAGGAGTTAAGATCTACATATGCTAATACAAATGTTAGAGTTATAGATCATCATGACGAAGGATTTTATAATAAAGTAAAAGAATTGATGACTAATGATATTGATATATGTAATCCTTTAAAAAGATTAATGGATGAAAATAAACTTATGAATCTTGATGCCAGAGGTAAAAAAAGATATTTGTTAGAGACTATAGAAAAATATCAAGAAGCACGAAGAATGCTTGAAAAAGAAAATAGTATATGTTAATACATATAATTATAAAAAAATAACTAAATATTACTATATCAATATGAAAGTCAGATTTAATTTAATTGTATTTAATATATCATTTTCATAATTGTATAAATAGTTATATAAGAAAGTAGGTATAAAAAATGCAAGAGATAATAATAAATAAAACTTTTGTAGTATGATACTTTTATAAAATACAATCTTACTAAGATTGTTTTTTTTTATTGCTTAATATATCTTAATATATATAAACTAAATTTTGGTAAATTAGTTTGAAATTAGAGCGTAAAATTGAATTTATGATAAAAACTTTATAAATATTATAATCAAGTTTCATTCTTGCATAGATTTGACTTATGATAATAAAAAAAAGAGCGATCTTTGCAAAAAACACAATTATAAGCAAAGTCGCTTTATTTTTGGTGCGGATAACAGGAGTTGAACCTGCACCCTTTCGGACTGGAACCTAAATCCAGCGTGTCTGCCATTCCACCATATCCGCTTATTTTTTATTTTTATATTTTATTATATAAAATTTTATTATATTTTGCAAGTCAAAGTTTAATAAATTTTAAGTTTTTAATAATATTTAATTTATTTGATCAGAACTCTAACTTATTTTATGGATTAAGACTCTTATTTTATTGATTTGTGATAGTGGTTAAAAAACATAAAATTGTTGAAATTTTATTTTTTTAAGTCTATTTCATATAGTGTAAACACATTCAAGTAATTTTGCACCTAAATGCTTGTAAAATTTATTTGCTGGAGCATCGTAAAAACAACTTAATTCAAGTCTGCAATTAAATTTATTTTTTGCGAATGCGATAAGACTTTTCCCGATATTTTTATGTCTGTAATCTTCTATTACATATAAATCTATAATTTCATAAATAGTTTGTTTGTAATAGGTAGATTTTTTCTTTTTGAGAATTATCATTCCTATGCAAATGTTTTTAATCTTGGCAATAAATTTTTGATATTGTTTATTTAGATATTTTTTAGTATTTTCCATGGTATAATTTTCAATTTCATGATCTTTTATACCTTGTTTTTAGCATACTTTTTAAAATAGATTGAAACATTATATTCCATTTTTTGTAATTCTTCAATTTCAGTTTGGTTTGTTACTTTTTTTATTATTAAATCTTTCATATATCATAAATTGTATAAAATTATAAGTAAAAAAGTCAATTATATTGATTTAGAGTTTGATATTATTATTTACAAATATTAATATTTATGATATTATTTATTAAAGAGGATTATATGGAAGGGTATATAAAAAGGATTAATGATAAAATTACAAAAAATAATAATGAACAAAAGCAGAAAAAGATAAAAAAGATCTATCTTCTGTCTGGTGGATTAACTCTTGCATTAGGCTTAGCCGGATTTTTAGCATCATTCATTTCATTTATAGTATTGTTTTTTAAATTTGATACAGATCGGGCGTTAATTGCGTGGTTTGTAGCAATACCTTTTATTTTAATGATTGTTGCTGGTTCAGTAGTAACAAGAATTGGTGATATGCTTTTAAAAGACAATTCTACAGATGATAAGAATCAAGTTCAAATTGTAACAACTGAAATGAATAAAGAAATTAACAACAATGATAACGATAAAGCAGAAAAATAATTTAACATTTTTAAAATAATTTAATATTCCTATGAAAATTTTCTTGAAATAAGGGGGATTTGCATGATTGGTGCGATAATAGGAGATATTGTGGGTTCTATATATGAATTTCATAATATAAAATCAAAAAATTTTCAGTTGTTTGATGATAAATGTCATTTTACTGATGATACTGTCATGACAATTGCAGTTTATAAAGCATTAAAAGAATGTAAAGGTAATTATGAAAATTTATCTAACAAAGTTATTGAGAAAATGAAATATTATGGAAAAAAATACATAGAGTGTGGTTTTGGTTCTATGTTTAAAACATGGTTAAATTCTGATAATTCGTTACCTTATAATAGTTATGGCAATGGTGCTGGTATGAGAGTTAGTCCTGTTATTGATTTTGCATCTAGTATTGATGAGGTAAAAGATTTATCTAAAAAAGTAACAAAGGTAACTCACAATCATATTGAAGGAATTAAAGGTGCTGAAGCAACTGCAGTTGCAAATTATTTAGCAAAAAATAAATTTAGTAAATGTGAGATAAAGAATTATATAACTAAAAATTATTATCAATTAGATTATGATTATCAAACACTTATTAAAAATTATAAATTCGATGTAACTTGTCAAGGAACGATACCCGTTGCAATCTATTGCTTTTTGATTTCAAATTCTTTTGAGGACTGTTTGCGAACAACTATTTCAATTGGTGGTGATAGTGATACATTATCTGCAATTTCTTGTTCTATTGCTGAACAATTCTATGGAATTCCATTTAAAATTAGGGAAAAGGCTCTTGAATTTTTAGATAAAGATTTATTAGAGGATATTAAAGAAATTTTATAAGCAAGATTATATGGTTTAATTTTGAAGAGAGGTAAAAATGAAAAATATAGCAGTTATAACAGGTGCATCATCAGGAATGGGAAGAGAGTTTGTTTGTCAACTAGACGGACAATTTGATGAAATTTGGGGTATAGGACTTGAAGAAGAAAAACTTAAAGAGGTTGAAAAAATAATAAAAACAAAATTTCGATCTTTAGTATTAGATTTGACAGAGGAAAAAAGTTTTTCAGTTTATAAAGAAATGTTAAAGAAAGAAGAGATTAATGTTAAATGGCTTATAAATTGTTCTGGATTTGGCAAGTTTGGAAGATATAATGAAATACCTGTAGAAACATCTGCTAATATGATTGATTTGAATTGTAAAGCACTTTTAAAAATGACAGAAATAACCATACCTTTTATGAATGAGGGAGGAAAGATTATTCAAATTGCATCTGTAGCCGGATTTCAGCCAGTTCCTTATATGGCAACTTATGCAGCAAGTAAAGCATTCGTTATAAGTTATTCACGTGCCTTGAATGTTGAATTGAAAAATAAAAAAATAAAAGTAACATGTGTATGTCCATTTTGGACTAAAACAGCATTTTTTGACAGAGCAACAAAAACTGATGCAAAAGAAGAAGTTGTTTCAAAATATGTTGCCATGTATAAACCAGAAAATGTAGTTAAAAAAGCGATAAAAGATGCTAAAAAAGGCAAAGAATTGTCTATTTGTGGCTTTATTGCAAGAAGTCAAGTTCGTATGGTGAATATATTACCTAAAAAACTTGTTATGAAAACTTGGCTAAACCAACAAAGATTGAATAAGAAATATAAAAATAAATAATTTGATAAAAAAATAAGGAGGAGAATATGGATTATAAAAACGATAAAAATTTTTTATTTGAAAATAAATTAAATAAAACTAATGAAGAAACAAATAAATTAAACGTTAAATCTTCTTCTTATTTTGATGATAATTTATTATTAAATGATAAAACTTATAAATTTGAGAATAAATTAAATAATTCTTATGAAGATAAAAATAAAGTAAATATTAAATCTTCATCTTATGTTATTGATGTTCTTCGGTTAAAAGAAAAAGATTATTTTAGTAGTGCTATAAATAATATACAAAATTTATATAACACTTCAATATCTAAATTAAAAAGAGATTTAATTAATTATAAAGAAAAGTTAAAAAAGTTTGAGTTGTCTGAAGAAGATAAAATTCAAAAAATTATAGATAGGGATAGTTATGACTTTAACGAAGATGAGAAAAAACAGTTGTATGATTTTTATATGAAAAAGAATAAAAATAGTAAAATAAATCCTATATCTTATGTTTCATTAGATGACGAGACTTTTTATAATATATATCAAGAATTGTCAATGTATTTTGCATTAAAAGATATGAATGATATGCTAGAAAAAGGAGAAAATACATTTACAAATTTACAATCATTAGTAAGTAGTTATGAAAATCAAATTTGTAAATTAGAAAATGCACGAGATAATATAGTTTTATTTTCTTTGGATAAAAATTACATAACCAAAGAAAATGTTGAGTTATTAAAAGACCTTTGCACGAAACTTCTTAAGCAAAATAAAATTGTAAAAATTGGAATTGATAGTTTAATGGAAATTCAAGATAACAGGGATAAAGCAAACTATTTGTATAGTGCTGAGGAACTTGATTTGATTGTAGGTTTAGAAAAATTACTTAAAAGTTATGGTAAAGATAATATTATAAAATTTAATGAATTAAATAAATTTGAAAGTCTTGATGATTTTGAAAAGGGGTGGACTTTAAAACAAGTAATACAAGCAAATGCAATAATAGATAAAATAGTTTATGATTTAAAGGAAAATGGATTATCTCCTTTTGAAATTGTTCTGGATTTACATAAAGAACTATCAAAAATAAAATATAACAGAAGTTCAAATATTGAAGAATCAAGAGTAATTGTTGGAGTGTTAAATAATAAAAAGGTTGTTTGTTCGGGATATTCTTCATTGTTAAAAGCAATTATAGATAAATTAGATGATAAAAATCTAAAATGTGATATTATTGGTTGTCGTTTTTATTCTAAAGATAATCAAAGAATTGGAGAACATACTCACAATTTAATTTATATTAATGACGAAGAGTATAATATACAAGGTTACTATGCTTGTGATATAACTGCTGATGCCAATAGTTCTGCTAAACCATATGATTTTTCTCATTGTATGTTTCCGGTAAATGATTTGCTTTATTATAAAAATATGAGATATTCGCAAAAGTTTTATAAAAATAGAAGAGATTCTCTGATAGTTGATATAAAAGATTTTAAAGGATATTTAAAATCAAATGTTTTATATAAATTGGCAACCAAAATTAATTCTTTTAAAATGTCATTTAATAGACCTGACATAGTAGAAAAATATGGAGAAAAAAGCATAGTTATACCTTTAGAAAAATTTAAAAAAGGAATAATTAATTTGGCTATTAAAGATAAAGATTTTGTAGGTAAAAGTTTTGATAAAGATTTTATAGATAACATTATATCTCAAACTGAAAAGCACGCTAAAGAAAGTTTTGAAAATGGTGCAAGCAATAGTTTTGTATCTGCAGATAATAATCATTTAGACAGTTACTTAACAAATTTGCAAGGTGATGATATTGATAGATGACTATAGGAAAAAATCTGAGTTTGAAAATAAAAAAATATATTGTTTTAATCAATATATTTTTTTATTGTATAGTTAAAATTTAGTATAAAGTTTTATTTAAAATCACTAATTTCATTTATTTTATTATTGATAATAGAAAATTCGTATAAAATATTTTGATTGTCCGAAATTGCAAAACTCGTATTTTTATCAATAGGATAAAAATAACTTATATCTCCAAAATAACCTTTTAAAGAATCCTCATCAACATTGTTTTTTAAATCATTAGATAGATAAGATAAAGCATTTTTAAAGTCGTTATTTTTAATTGATTCCATAAACTGATAAGTTATAAGTTCTTGTGGAAAAATTCTTTCTTCTTTTGAAACTGTCTTTGACTTTAATTTTAATCCCTCGTTATCAATGTAATATTCACATTTTACACATTGACAAGTTTTTGTTTTTTCATTATTAACAATGAAGCCATTTTTATCTATTTCAATTTTTTCACCAGAAAACATCTTTGCTTTATTTGATAATGTATTATAGGCAATTAACTTATCATTTTGTTTATCTGAAAATTTAACATATAGAATGTGGGAAAATTGTCCACAGGAATAACCTTGTGCAAAAAAAGGAAGAGATATTACTTTTTTGTTGTTTTCTGTAGAAAAGATTATGTTTTGTGAAGATATTTCTATTGAACTAGGCTTATTTTTATAGAAAAAATGATAAATATTTACGTTTTCTACAAATAAACCATCTAAAAGAAAAATTAGTATTTTGTCATCTTTTTCTATTAAACTATAAAATTTTGATGTTTTATCTGTTATATCAATGTTAAAAGAATACTTTGAATTTTTCCCAATGGGATAGATTGATATAGGTTGTTCTATATCTCTATCTATCTCTAAATTACAGTTTGTTTCTAAAGTATTTTCTTCATTTCTTGTTTTAACTAGACAATCATAAGGCGAATATATAATAATTTTTTTCATAATTTAACCATATACCTTTTATTAATTAAAATATGAAATATTTTTTATTTATATAACTTGTTTTCAAAATATAAACATGGCGATGTTGAAATTTAAACGAGTTAAAATTAATGCTTGATAATACAATTTACACATAAAATATGTTATCACAGTTAAAAAAAATGCCAGTCTCACTCTTGCAAGCAAGTTCGATTTCTGTAAATAAAAAAAATGTTAAAAATTATTATATTCGTTGTATAAAATCTTTTTAATTTGTCTATAAACTATGCAAGGAGAAAAAATATGAAAAAAGGAATATGGAAAAATCAAGAAGTTAAAGATTTATTTTCAGAGGTAGAACAAATAAAAGATGATAATAAACCTCTTAAAAATGCTTTTTTAAATCATGCAAAAAAGTATAATCGTAAGCCTAATAGTGTTCGTAATTATTATTATCATGAAATAGATAACTTATCAAAGGATAAAAAACGATTAGAAAAACTTAAAATTGACCTTGCAAAACATGAAAAATCTTCTATTGTATATTTTTCTAAACAAGAGGAAGAAGACCTTCTTAAACAAATTGATAATTTGGTTCAAAGTGGAATGAGTGTTCGCAGAGCATGTTTATCTTTATCAAAAGGTGATGTTGGACAAATGCTTCGTTATCAAAACAAGTATAGAAACTTTATTGCTAAAAATCGTTCGCAAACCAATGAAAATATAGACAGTGAAAAAATTATAAAATTTACCAAAAAGAGGACTACTTTGACTGACACAGAAATTCAATCTTTGTTTATGGGGCTTGTTCGACTCGTGAAAAGAAATACACTTGAAGAGATTACTGATAAAGTTAAGGCTGACTTTGAAAATGCAAATAAAGAATTAAGAAAAGCAATTTTAGAACTTCATAACAAAGAAAAAGAATATAAAGATTTGAAAAATGAATTTATAAAATTAAAAAACGAAAATACAAAATTAATGACAAATATGATTAAATTAAAATGTGCTAAAGCAACAGCATTAAGAGAAAAACTCGAAAAAAGAAAGTCAGAGAAAATTGCAGATGAATTATAGGTGTGAGAAAAGAAAGGTAAGATTTTAAAACAGCGACTTGTTTTAAAATTATAAACTTTTCTTTTTTTTTTACAGTTTATGTGATAAAATAAATCTATGCAAATTAAACTTTATATAAATAACACAACATTAGATGCAACAAAGGATATGATTGAAACTATTGATAATAGTGATATTTCTTTTGACCATGTTTTAGTTGTGCCAGACAAATACTCATTACAAATGGAAAAACTGATTCTCAACGTGTTGCCTAAAAAAGCATTATTTAATGTAAGAGTTGTAGGGTTAACGTCTCTGGCAAGTGAAATTTTTAAAAAACTTAATATTAAAGTCGATGTTCTTACAAGTGGAGAATGTTTACTTTTAACTGAAAAAGCAATAGAAAATACTAAAAAAGATTTCTTAACTCTTAAAAAAAACAATATTGCGTTTTGTTATGAGATAAATAAAATAATTGCTCAACTTAAAAGTTCAAAAATTTCTGTAGATGATTTAGAAAGACAAAAAAATATAAAAGGTATGGCAGGTGCAAAATATCATGACATTGCTTTAATATATCGAGAATACCAAAATCTTCTGCAAGGGAAATTAGATGCAAATGAAAGATTATCGCTTTTGTGTGAAGTGATTAAGAAAAATGATATATTGTCTAAAACAAAATTTTATTTTGCTGAATTTGAGAGTTTTACTTCTGAGGCATATGAACTTATAAAAGTTTTGGTTGAAACTTCAAATGAAGTAAATATAAGTTTGTCGCAATCTATTTCTATCGGAAATGATTATATTTACGAAAAAGATATTTATCAAAAACTTATAAATATTTCAAAAGAACTTAATTGCAATGCTACTGTTGTTCATCGAAAAGGAAATTTTTCTCCAGAGAAACAAGCAATTATTCAAGGGCTTTATAGTTATGAAAAAGTCAAATGCGAAAATAAAGGATATTATAGTATTTTTGTTTCAAACAATTTAACAGAAGAAATCGTTACAACAAGTAAACTTATTTATTATTTTACGACTTTGGGATATTCCTATAAAGATTTTGTGATAATGACAAGTGATTTGTCTAAATATCAAAATTTTATAGAAATTATATTTAAAAAATTTAATTTTCCTTATTATATTGATTCATCAATAACAGCCGACAAAACGCTTTTGGGCATTTTGATAAATGATTTTTTTGATACTGTTATTATGGGATATCCAAACGACAAATTGATAAGTTTATTTTCTAATATTTTACTCGGACAGAACTCTTCTCTTGTTTCAAAATGTCAAGCATATATGGTTGAAGGAAAATATAAATATAAAAAGTATTTAGCAAAAGATTTTAAATATGATGATATTTTAGAAGATTTATCTAATGCGAAAAAGGCTTCTGATTTTTCACAAGTTGTTTTGAAACTATGCTCGCAAATAAAAGAACAGTTCGATAATGTTATGACTATTTTAAATGAAAAGAATTTTTTAAAGGAAAAAAATATAAACTTACAAGTATTTGAAATAATTAAAGAAACTTTATCTTTAATTGAAAAATATCAAACAGACGAGATTAGCATATCTGATTATTTAAAAAAATTTAATTTGCTTATGTCTTTTAAGCAAGTTTCAACTGTTCCATCTTTTGTTGATGGAATTCTTGTGGGTGATGCAACAACAAGCAGTTGTTTAGATAGTAAAATCATTTTTGTTTTAGGTTGTCAGAACCTTCCTATTCAAACTAGCGATAATGGACTTTTAAGTGATGAAGATATTAAATATAGTTTTGATAATAAAAAAATTGAGCCGACAATTAGAATGATTAATAGAAGAAATAGATTTAGACTTTTCAATCTTTTGACACTTGCAAAGGATAAATTGTTTCTGTTTTATCAAGCACTTAATGAAGAAGGAAAGAAAAACGAACTTCCAACATTTGCAGAATCTTTAAATAATATATTTTCAACAGATGTTGTCCGAGTTTCTAATATTTTCGATTTAAAATATGTGAAAGACATAAAAAACATAAAACTTTCACTTGGCAATAAAAATAATTTTATTGATGAATATTATTCAAAAATGGATAAAGTTATAAAATCTTTATATAATCTTAATAAATTGCTACCTTTTGAAGAAATTGATATCAATAAAAAACAAATTTCTCAAGATTGTTATAATTTATATTTTTACAATAATAAAATAAGGGTTACACAAATAGAACAATATTTTTCTTGTCCATTTAAACATTTTTTAAGTTATGGATTAAAAATTCAAGAGAAACAATTATATCAATTTGACGCAAGAGATATTGGAAATATTTGTCATAGATGTGCAGAAGTTTTAGTCCAACATATAATTAAGGATAATTATAATTTAGATATCGAAGCAAAACAATTTGTTGACAATAATTTTGAAAATATTATTCAAGATGAATCTTTGCAAGAGAAAATTGATGCGACTGACGAGAAATATAGTTTAATTAATTTTTTAAAGAAACAACTTAAAAGTGTTGTTGAAGATATTTTGAGAGAGATGCGAAGTTCGTTATTTAAACCAAAATACATAGAAATGAAATTTGATAATTTGACTTTGGGCAATAAGCAACAAATTAAAATGATTGGAAAGGCTGACAGAATTGATGAGTTTGGAGATTATTTTAGGATTATTGATTATAAAACTGGAAGAACTGGGAGTTTGCTTAAAGAATTGTATTATGGGAATAAATTACAACTATTTTTATATCAAAAGACAGTTAGGGATAAAATAAATAAAAAGCCAGCAGGAATATTTTATTTTAATGCTAAATTTGATTATGCCCAAACTGATGATGATAAAGTTTTGCTTAAAGGAATTGTTCGTAAAGATGATGATATAATTGAAAAATTTGATACAAATTTAATTAAAGATGGCAAAAGCAAAATTTTAAATATTTCGTTTAGCACAACTGGTAAAAATGGAAAGTATAAGGGGAATGCGATTGCTAAAGAAGATTTAGAAGTATATGAAAATTATGCAAAGAAAGTTGCAGATAATGCCGTAGATGAAATTTTAGAAGGATACATTGAAGCAAAACCTTATGAAAATGCTTGTCAGTATTGTTCATATTTGCCAATTTGTTTATTTGAAAAAATAAATGGAGAAAGAAGACACAACAAAATAGGAGATTTTAAAGTAGGAGAAGATGAGTAAATTAACAGAAGAACAACAAAAGATTCTTAATAATGATAAAAAGAAATTAATTGTTTCGGCTTCAGCAGGAAGTGGAAAAACTTTTGTCGTGATTGAATATTTAATAAAACTCATCTGCCAGCAAAGAGTTCCTATCTCACGTATGCTTGTTTTGACATTTACAAAAGCAGCGGCAGGAGAAATGAAAACAAGATTGACAAAAGCAATTCTTGAGCAAAAAAGAGATGAGTTTTTGATCGAACAACTTGATGACATATCAATTAGTGATATATCTACCATAGATGCTTTTTGTGAAAAACTTTTAAAAAGAAATATAAATAAAATTGAAATTGATGATAATTTTGTTGTTTTAGATGAAAAATCTAGTAAAAATCTTAAATTTTTAAGTTTTAATCATGTTTTTGATAAACTTGCTCAAGAAAAAAATAAAGCATTTGAAGATTTATATTTTGCATTTAAAAAGAATAAAGATCAAATATTTAATATTATTATCAATATGCAAAATTTCTTTGATAGTCAAGATAAACCACAAGAACTTTTAGATAGTTTTGAAAAATCAAGTAATGATTATGTAAAAAATTCTTTTAAATTTTTGAACGATTTAATCATAAATAAGATTAAAAATATAAAAGAAAAGTTGATGACTATAGGTGATTGTGATGTTAAAGCATTTATCAATTTTAAAGAGAATTTGCTAGATTTTTGTAATTTATCTTTAAGTGATAATAGTGAAAAATTTTTTGATAATTGTCAAAAAATAAATGAATTTGTCTTTATGCCTTTGCCAAGAAATAAAATTTCTGATTTAGATTATAAAAAAAGTTTGGTAAAAATTCGAGATAACGAAAAAGAAATTCAGAAAATAACTTTACAATATGATGAAGTAAGTCAAACATTAAAAGATGGTATTAAAGAAAATATAATTTCCAAGGCTTTGATTTTGATTTTTAAAGAATATCAAAAAGAATATAATAAATTAAAATCAATAAAAAGGGGAGTTGATTTTTCAGACCTTGAGAAACAATCAAGATTCTTGCTTGAAGATGAAGAAGTAAAAAAAGAATTGCAGTCTAGATATGATTATATTTTTATTGATGAATATCAAGACACAAATAGATTGCAATCAAGTATTATAAAGCCTATTGCAGAAGGTGGAAACTTTGTTGCTGTGGGAGATCCAAAACAAGGGATATATGGCTTTAGAAATGCGAGCATGGAAATAATGACGAACGACATTAAAGACTTTGATAAAGCAAAAGATGGACAAGCATTGTATTTGACAGGAAATTTTAGGTCTGATGATAAATTACTTCAGTTTGTAAATAGTATCTTTGAAAAAATTATGACTATTGAAAGTGTAGGTATTGATTATAAAAAAACATCAATGTTAAAAGGTTTAAGCGAATTTAAAACCAATGGTTTGCCAGCAGTAATGGTTGATATTGTTGTGCCAAAAGAGGAAGAAGAAAAAGATGTTAGTGGTGTTTACAGTGTAAAGGCTGATGATATAATATTTACCAGGAAATTTGAAAACGAAGTTAAAGATATATGTATAAAAGTTGAACAATTTTTGCAAAGTGAAATTTACGATGCTAAAAGAAAAGAATGGAGAAAAGTTAGAGAAAATGATATCGCAATTCTTTTTAGAGAAAGAAATCAAGTCATGAAAGAATGTGTCCGATATATGCAAGAAAAGGGATATAACATTATTGCTGATATAAAACAGGCTCTTTTAGAAGATGGTCAACTTCAAGTTATATTAAGTATTTTAAAATTATCTTTAAATTTTGAAGATGATATATCACTTGTTTCGGTTATGAATTCTTGGTTTGGGGGCTTTAGTTTAGATGAGTTATCAAAGTTTCGTGCATCAAATCAAGATATCGCTTTTTATGAAATAATTAGAGAGCAATCTTTAAAAAATCAAAAAGTTAAAGAATTTATTCAAATGATTGAAGATTTTTCTTTTGAGCAACAAATACTCGGCACTACAAAGGCACTGCAAAATTTATTTGTGAAAAAAGATTACAATCTTTACCTTTCTTCATTACCATCTTCAAATATAAAAAATAGTCATATTAATGAACTTTTTAAAATTATAAAGTCAGGAGATTTTGAATTTAATATTCAAGGTCTTATAAATTATTTAGATTCAGTGAAAACAGAAGGAAGTATGATTGAAAGTTCTAATAATGCAATTACAATAACAACGATTCATGCAACAAAGGGACTTGAATATCCAATAGTAATTCTTGCAGGTTGTGGAGAGAAACTTGGGAAAAATAATAGAAATATGTTTAATATCTCAAAAGTTTTTGGACTAGGAACTTATGTTTATGATTTCGATGAAAACATCAGAAAACCATCTCCTATTTTTATGGCTAATAAGTATTCAAATAAGAGAAAAGATTTTATTGATGAAATTATGATTTTTTATGTAGCATTAACAAGAGCACAAAATCATTTAGTTTTAATTGGCACAAATGAAGAAAAAGATATAAATATAGAAGAAGATATATTTAATTGTTCTAGTTATTATGATTTAATCTTTTCGGCACTAGGAGAAAATTTTTATAGTCAACTTCAATCACAGAACCATATAAAAACCTTAAATTATGAATTTAACCTTGTTGAAGAAATAGAAGAAAAAAATATTATCGAAATAGAAAAGAATAATTTGAATTTAGAAATACTTAAAAATAATTATATAGAAATTAATAATTATATTTCGTTTAATTATAATAATTATACTGATTGCTTTTACGAATATAAAAATTCTGTTTCAGGACTTATGAATAAAGATAATGAAGAGTTTAATGAAAAACAATTATTAAATTTAAATAGTGAAAGTTTTGATGAAAATATTGTTGTTCGAGATGAAGCGATAAAAAAAGGTAATGCATATCATGAAGCCTTAAAAGTCATTGATTTTGACAAAATAAAAAGTAGGGAAGATTTAGAAAAAGATAAATATTTGTTGAAAGAAAGGATAGGTGAAGAATATTTCAATTTAATAGATTTAGATTTATTATTTAAAAATATTTCCATAATCAAATCCATTATAAAAAATGGTAGAGTATTCAAAGAAAAACAATTTATTATGAAAACCAATCTAAAAGAAGTGGGTATAAGTGAAAGTGAAAATGAAATAATTGTTCAGGGTATTTGTGATTTATTTAGTATAGGTGAAGAAAATATTTTGATTGATTATAAATTCACGTCAGAAAAAAATGTTGAAAAGATAAAAGAGAGATATTCCAAGCAGATATATTTATATAGTCTTGCTATTGAAAAAGGTTTTGATGTAAAAATAGATAAAAAATATCTATTGTCATTGAAATATGGCAAAGTAATTGAAATATGATAAAAAATAAAAAATAATAAAAAATAAGGAAATAAATTTATTTATTTCCTTTATTTATCTCAATAAACAACGCTATGCTTAAATTATAAATCTCGATAAGTCAATAATAATGCAATATAAGTTATAAAAAAATAATTATTAAAAATAATTGTAAAAATATTGAAAAAAAATACGAAAAATTAATATTTTTGTTGGTAAAAAATTAAATAATGTGTTATACTAAAACTAAATTAAAAGGGGTTTAATATGGTTTCATTGTTAGGTAGCATTGATAGTTCAATTAAAACATTCTTAAATCAAATTTTTGAATCTATTGGAATAGTTGGATTTTTGGCTATCATCTTGGGGGTTGAAGCATTATTTATTTTGTTGTTTTCAATTAAGACTATATTTTCTTATGAAGCAAGATTAAAAAGGTCTCTTGACAAATTAAATAAATGGCTTTTTACAAACAAAAAAATAGATGAAAATAATATTGCAGAATTTAATGCATTAGTAAAAAAAGGTCCAAAACGTTTAGTTTATTATTGGCAACAATATATTTTATATAGAGATGGTGGACCTGCAAATTATCTCACTGAAGAAAATGTTATTGAAAAACCATTAAAAACAAGCAGTTGGAAAAATAATGTTAGAAACTTAATGCTTTTGACTGGTGTTTGGTCAGTGATTAGTTTAATCCTTGGTTTTGCATCTCAGCCAACACAAGCATTTTCAGCACAAGTTGTTGCTTATGCCCTTATGTATCCAGCACTTGTATTGCTTCTTGGACTTATTGCTGTTTTATTTATCAAAGGGAAACGTGTCATTAATTTAGATGATATTTATCATTTATATCACTTATTTTCTAGATTTTTGACTAATGCTTGTGCAGAACTTACTCCTTACATAGACTTTGACTTATTATTTACTGCTAAAGAAATTGAAAATGGAAATCCTCAATTGCGTGAATATTACGAACAGAGAGCAAGAAAGGCGAAAGAAGAATTTGAATCAGCAAAGAAAAATGAAGTTAAACCTTCCGACTTTGACTTTGAAAATGTTGGTGTTGATGGTGCATTACTTCTTGATAGAGCAATGAAAGAAAGTGAAACTTATATAAATAAAAGAACTACTACACTTTCACAAATTGCCCAAGTAGAAGCACAAAAAGATGCTTTGAGAAGAAACTATGAAAACGTTCAGATGGATTTACAAAGAAAAATTCAAGCATCAAAAGAAAATATTCAAAAACTTATTGAACAACAGGCTGCAACAACAAGTAGAATTGAAGTAGGACTTTTAAAACAACAACAAGATAAAGAGATAAGCAAACAGGCTTCACTTCAAAAAGATTATGACCAAGAAGAAAGCAGATATAAATCTTCTAAAGATGAACTTGATAAAGAAATTGAAAAATTAAATGTGATTTTAAAAGATAGCCTTGAAGTTGCAACAAAAGGTATGGTATCAGAATATCGTTCATTCTTTGAAAAAGTCATGAGAAGTGCATATAAAGTTGCAGAAAAGAAAGTTATTGAAGAGAAAAATAATCTTGTGAAAGAAAGAGATAAAAACGAAGAAGAACTTATTAATGTTCAAACTCAAATAAAACGACTTATGGATGAAAATGTAACTTTAAGATCTCGTTTAAGTCAATTTGATCCTGAATATCAACAAAATACTCAAACACCTGAAGGACATTATGATGAACAAGGAAATTTCATCTATGCAGACGGTTCTTTCCATGACACTGAAGGATTTTTCCATGATGTTGACGGAAAAGTATATGATATGAATGGTGTATTAGTTTCTAAAGATGAAAATCCTGAAGAATTAAAGCAAAAAGAAGAGCAACAAATCGTCAATGATCAAATTAATTCTTTCGGTGCTTATGTTGATGAAAATCAAAAGAGTGAAGAGATTGTTGAACCAAAAGAAGAGAACATTCAACCAGTTATTGAAAATACATTTGAAGAAATTACAAAGAAACCTGATGTTGATAATAGTCTTGAAAGACTTATTGAAGATGCAGTAAACAAAGATGCTAGTGAAGAAACAACTGATGTTGCTGTTCAAAATTCTGAAGAAAAGAAAGAAGAATCAGTTGGTGCTATTCAAACTGAAGGTGAAGAAGTTGAACATAAGAGGGGACGTGGTCGCCCAAGAAAGGTTGTAACAGAAGAAGAAAAAAATAAATTACAAGAACCAAAACGAGGACGTGGACGTCCTAGAAAAACTGAAACTACAGAATCTGCTGATAAACCTACAACAGAAAATAAACCAGCAAAATCTAATACAACTGATGTAGATGCTCCAAAACGAGGACGTGGTCGCCCAAAAAAAGTTATTACAGAAGAAGAAAAAAATAAATCGCAAGAGCCAAAACGAGGACGTGGTCGCCCAAGAAAAGTTCAACCAAATACAGAGGATACAAACGATTCTATTTCAAAAATTAATGATTTAATTAATGATGAAGAAGAAAAATTGAATAATATGAAAGAAACAATCAATTCTCAAATAAATCAGGTATTGAATCAAGATAATTTGAATGAAATTGATAAAGAAAAAGATGAGATTATGAAAAGTATTGAATCTTTACAAGAACAAGCAAACAACGCACGAGAAAATGGAGAATCTGAAGAAGAACTTGCCAAAATCAACAAAAGGCTTGAAGATTTGATCAAAGAACTTGCATCTTTAAATAATAAATAATAACATAATATCTTATTTAAGAAAATGTGGATACTTTTATCCACATTTTTTTAATAAAAGTCGAACATCTTTAAAGAGTAAGGCTTGTTAGTAATATAAAATAAAATTTATATTTTTAGAAGTTGTCAGCGAATTTATAAACTTGCTCGAGATAATAATTTATGGTTATTCAACAGTTGAAAATATATCAAAATTTTATAATAAAAATAAGCACTTTGTATAAGAAGACAAAATTAGTCAAATTTTGTATTTAAAAATATGAATAAACAATATTTTTTTTAACAAACTAGCATAAAAAGGAGTTTTTATGTTGAAATTATTGTATTTTTTTATGATTGTGCCTATTCTATTTTGTTCTCAAGCGAATGTTATGGTAGACTTGTTTAACGAGGTGAGTATGATAGAAGTTTATAATGATGGACAGGTTATCGAGTTATCTGAAGAAGAACAAAATAAGTTTGATGAGTTGTTTTGTGATGCAATTTCACAGGCAAGACAGATGCCTGCTTTTGGTGTTAGTTTGCATGATTTAACAATAGAAGATATGAAGCATGGAATTTGGGTTAAATTTATATTTGATAAAACAATAGTAAAATCTGAAATGCCTTTTGATGAATTATTAATTCATGTTCAAAAAGATTGCCATGGATTTAATGTTATAAGGGGAAATAATGGAAGGTATGAAGGAAGATGCTATTATTTAGATTTAGATGGGACACTTGATGAAGTATATGATTTCTTGGCAGGATTAAAAGAAAAAACTGAAACAGAAGTTGAGGTTGAACTTGATAGTCAAGAAATTGAAGAAACTACAATTATTACTGAAAACGTTGATGAAAATAATGATGATGAAAAAAATTCAAAGGATAATAATGCTGGACCAAAACCTTCTGTGATTGAACAAAAGTCAGATACAGAAAATAGTGATAGCGATATGAATAAATCTCAAAAAGAATTATTGGAGCATCTTCAATAAGAGCAAACATAAGTTTGCTTTTATTTTTATAAAATTGATAGAAATGGTTTGTGTAAAAAAATGATGATATGCTATACTCTATGTGCGAGGTATTACAAATGAAAGATGAAATAGTTTTTAAAGATAAATATGTTGGATGGAATGGCTTTAAAGGTGAAACATGGAAAAAAGAAATTAATGTTTCAGACTTTATTGATGCCAATTATAAGGAATATCGTGGTGATGACAGTTTTTTAGTATCAAAAAGTAAAAAAACTGCAAAAGTTTGGGCTAAATGTGAAAAATTATTGGCAATAGAAAGAAAAAAACATTTGCTTGATGTTGATCTTAAAAGAATTTCAGGGATAAACAATTTCCCAGCAGGGTATATTGATAAAGGAAATGAAGTTATTGTTGGTCTTCAATCAGATAAGCCTTTAAAAAGAATTATAAATCCTTTTGGTGGAATTAGAATGGTCAAAAGTGCACTTGGTGCTTATGGTCGAAAAATGGATCCTAAAACTGAATATATATTTGACCAAATGATAAGAAAGACGCATAATGACGGGGTTTTTGATGCTTATACTCCAGATATAAAGAAAGCAAGACATGCAGGTCTTATAACAGGGCTTCCAGATGCTTATGGTCGTGGACGTATTATTGGTGATTATAGACGTGTTGCTTTGTATGGTATTGATAGACTTATTGAAGAAAAGAAAACAGATTTAAATTCAGAAGAACTTTTAGATATTGATTGTGAAGAAAAAATTCGTTTGAGAGAAGAAGTAAGTGAACAAATCAGGGCTTTAAACCAAATTAAAGCAATGGCAAAAACTTATGGCTATGATATATCACTTCCTGCGACAAATGCTAAAGAGGCTTTTCAATGGACATATTTTGCTTATCTTGCATCAGTAAAAGAAAATAATGGTGCAGCAATGAGTTTAGGACGAGTTTCAACATTTTTGGATATTTATATTGAAAGAGATATGGAAAATGGAATTTTATCAGAAGAACTTGCTCAAGAACTTGTAGATCAATTTACAATAAAATTAAGACTTGTTCGTCATTTAAGAACTCCTGATTATGATGAAATATTTGCAGGTGATCCTACTTGGGTTACAGAAAGCATCGGGGGAATGCTTGACGATAAGAAAAGTTTGGTAACAAAAAATTCGTTTAGATTTTTGCATAGTCTTATAAATCTTGACCCATCACCAGAACCTAACTTAACTGTTTTATGGTCAACAAAACTTCCAATGAATTTTAAGAAATTTTGTGCAAAGATTTCAATTTTAACGGATAGTATTCAATATGAAAGTGATGATGTTATGAGTCCTATTTATGGGCATGATTATGCCATTGCTTGTTGTGTTTCAGCAATGAAGATTGGGAAACAAATGCAATATTTTGGGGCTAGATGCAATTTAGCAAAGTCTTTATTATATTCAATAAATGAAGGCAGAGATGAGAAAAGCGAAGAGATTGTTGTTTCAGGTGTTGCTAAAATGGAAGATGAAATTCTTGATTATGCTAAAGTTAAAAAAGCATATTTTGACACACTTGATAAAGTTGCAAAGACATATGTTGATGCACTTAATATAATTCATTTTATGCATGATAAATATGCTTATGAAGCAGGACAAATGGCTCTGCATGATACAAAAGTTGAAAGATTAATGGCTTTTGGTATGGCTGGACTTTCAGTTGCAACAGATTCTCTTTCTGCAATTAAATATGCAAAAGTAAAGCCAATTAGAAATAAAAATGGAATAGCAACAGATTTTGAAGTTGTTGGAGATTTCCCTAAATATGGTAATGATGATGACAGAGTGGATAAAATTGCAGTTGAAATTTCTAAACATTTTATTTCTGCATTAAAGAAACATAAACTTTATAGAGATGCAAAACATACACTATCAGCATTGACAATTACATCAAATGTAATGTATGGAAGAAAAACAGGAAATACTCCAGATGGTCGTAAGGCAGGCGAGCCTTTTGCTCCAGGAGCAAACCCTATGCATGGAAGAGATTGTAATGGAGCACTCGCATCATTAAATTCGGTCGCAAAGATTCCTTATTGTGATTGTTGTCAAGATGGTGTATCAAATACATTCTCAATAATTCCAAATGCACTTGGACATAATGAAAAAGATAGAGTTAAAAATTTGGTAAGCATTCTTGATGGATATTTTGCTCAAGGTGCACAGCACATAAATGTAAATGTTCTTGATAGAGAAAAGTTAATAGATGCGATGGATCATCCAGATAAATATCCAACTCTTACGATAAGAGTTTCAGGTTACGCTGTTAATTTCAATAAACTTTCTCGTGCACATCAAGAGGAAGTAATTGCAAGAACATTCCACGAAAAAATTTAATTATTTTCGTTTTTATAACAAGATAAAGGAAAATTCTGTGAGTCAAATATTAGGTCGAATTAATAGCGTTGAAACCATGGGCTTAGTTGATGGGCCAGGAATAAGATATGTGGTATTTTGTCAGGGTTGTCAATTAAGATGTTTATATTGTCATAATCCAGAGACTTGGGACGAAGATGGCAAATGCATTTATATATCACCTGAAGAGTTATTTGAAAAAATTAAAAGATATAAAAATTATTATGGAGAAGAAGGTGGCGTAACGTTTTCAGGTGGCGAACCACTTCTTCAACCAGATTTTTTAAAGGAGTGTTTAAAACTTTGCAAAGAAGAAGGAATAAACACTGCATTAGATACGGCAGGGGTAGGCTTTGGTAACTATGAAGAAATATTAAACTTAACGGATCTTGTAATTTTGGATATTAAGGCAGTAAAAGAAGATGATTATAAATTTATTACAGGACAACCAATGAATAGATTTAAAAAGTTTCTTGAAGATTGTCAAAGATTAAATAAAAGATTATGGTTAAGACAGGTTATAGTTCCTAAAATTAATGATACTATAGAAAATATAAAAGAATTAAAAGATTTTATATCAAAGTTAAAAAATGTTGAAAAAGTTGAATTGTTACCATATAAAACTATTGGTGTTCATAAGTATAAAGATTTAAAAATTAAATATAGACTTGAAAATGTCCCTGATATGGATGAAAACAAGTGCAAAGAACTTGAAAAAGAATTGTTAAAAAAATAGAACAGTTGTCCCATGCTGTTCTATTTTAATTTATAATGGATATTATTGTTTTCATTCTCTTTATTGGGAAGGGTGAAGATTGTTCAGAAATATTTTTATCTATTCTTAAAACTTTAGCCTTTACTTCTTTATTGTTTTTGCCTAGTGGAACTAAAACTTTGTTTCCTATTTGCAGATTAGAAAAAGGAGATATAAACCAAAAAATCAGTCCAATATCTTCTCCTTCAATAATTTCAACTTTTGCAAAGTCAAAATGTTGATTAAATTTTAATTCACCCCCAGCCATTGAATGTATCATAATTAATTCTCCTATTATGTTGAGTTTATGTGATTCTCTCACAACTATAATTAAAATAAATCTTAATTTTGTTCAAATGTGATTTCATTACATTTGATTTTGTTTCAATTAATCTAAATTATAGCAAATATAAGTATAATTTACAAATAAAAAAGACTTAACCTGTGTTAAGTCTAAATTGATGGTAGCAGCAACTGGGATCGAACCAGTGACCTCACGAGTATGAATCGTGCGCTCTAGCCAGCTGAGCTATGCTGCCATAATACTTCTAAATTATAATAAATTAATATTATTTTGTCAAGAAAAAAAATTAATAAATTAAAAAATATACATTTAAGTTAAATTAAAACAATAAATTATTTTGAAATTTAAGTAAAAAGAAATATAATTAACACATAAGGAGAAAATTATGTTATACGATGAAATAAAAAAAGCAAATGTTCAAGCAATGAAAGATAAGGATTCTGTTGCTAGAAGTTTTTATAGTGTTTTATTAAATAAAATAATGCTTGAAAATATTAAAAAGAGAGAAAAAGGTGGAGAAGTTGATGATGCTGATATATCAAATATTTTGCAAAAAACTATAAAAGAACTTGAAGAAGAAAAAGAAAATTATAATAAAGTTGGAAATACTGAAGAAGTAGAAAATATTTCTATGCAAATTGAAATAGCAAAAAAATATTTACCAAAGATGCTTGAAAATGATGAAATTAAAGAGATTATTTTATCACTTCCTGACAAATCTATTCCTTTTGTTATGAAATATTTCAAACAAAATTATAATGGCAAATGTGATATGAGAAATGTTCAAGAGGTTTTAAAGAGTTTATAATATGAAAATATTTGCAATAAGCGATCTTCACTTATCAGTTAATAATCCAAAACCTATGGATATTTTTGGACCAGTTTGGGACGGATATTTAGATAAAATATTTTCGCAGTGGAAAGATAATGTTAAAGATGATGATTTAGTTTTACTTTCTGGAGATTTTTCTTGGGCAATGAAACTTGAAGATTCAGTTGACGATTTTAAATTGTTAAAAGACTTGCCTGGCAAAAAAGTTATTATAAGAGGTAATCATGATTATTGGTGGAAATCGATATCAAATGTCAGAAATATATTGCCAGAAAACTTTTATGCAATTCAAAATGATGCAATTAAGTTTGGAAATGTCATAATTTGTGGAACAAGAGGTTGGCAGGTTTTGGATAGTAATTCAGAAAGAACACCCGAAGATAAGAAAATTTTTGATAGAGAAATCTTAAGACTTGAAATGTCATTGCAGGCTGCCATAAAACTTAAAGAAAAAGATGAAAAAATTTTTTGTATGTTGCATTATCCTCCTATGAATGCATTAAAAGAAGATAGTCAATTTTCTTTATTGCTTGAAAAATATCGAGTAGATAAGGTGATTTATGGACATCTACATGGTTTAAAAAATATTGAAACTTTCTTTACAAAAAACAATATCGAATATTATTTGACTTCATGTGATGTAGTAAATAATAATTTAATATTTATTGATGAAGTTTAATCATTAAAAAAATTGTTTATAATTAGTTATATAATTTAAAAACACTAAACATGATTGTTTATGTTATTTGTTATTTTATTTAATTGACAAATATTTATATATGTTGTAAAATTTTAAAGAAAATTAATTTGAGGTAACAATGAAAAAAAATATACTTAAGTTTTTATCTGTTTTATTTTGTGTAGCCTTCTTTTTGACAGGCTGTGCAACTGTAAGTGATGTTTACAATAAAGATGGAAGTTCTATTTATTATGATGATGTTAAATATTATCAAGGACAAATCGTTCAAGTTGGCGATTACATTTATTATGGAAATGGTTATACTGATGCTAGTGGTGAAGATTTTGATTACTCATTGGCTTCACAAACTGGATATTTGTCAAGATTGAATGTTTCAAATCCATTTAATTATGATGAGGATACAGCGGAGTCTGCTAAAACTAATACAAGCCCTCTTGGTATTGAAAAAGTAAATGATAAACTTATAGGTTATCAAAATCAAGATATGTTTGCTTTAGGAAATTATATTTATTTTACATCTGCAAATACTCATAAAACTTCAAACCTAGAAAATGATTATTCTCAAGTTTCTTTATTTAGAGTAAAATTCAATGGAGATGGTTTCCAAGAATTTGGAACATTTAGAAATGATGAAAACTCTATAAGAAAAGTTGTCAAGGGTAGTGATGGTAATTATTATTATGTAATTTATGCCCCAACTTCAGAAGAAGGCAAGTATAATCTTTATTCTATTAAAATTGGAGATAATATAGGTGAAACAGTTACACTTGCAGAAGATGTAAAATCTGTTGCTATTTGTGATGAAAATTCAACTCAAAGAAATGTAATTTATTCAGTTACATCTGAAAATACAGAAATTGCCACTGATTGTGTAAAATCTGTTGATTTTGCAACAGGAGAGATTACAGATTTAGATCCAGGTGTTGTAGGTTCAACTATAAGTTTTGTAGGAAGAGTTGGTGATATTGTTTTCTATTCTTATACCTTGAATGGAATTTCTGAGGTTTATTATAAAGATATTGTCAACAGTGATAAATATTTCAACCCAACAAGAGAAAATAAATTCTATAATGCAACATCTATTTCAAATATTCAAGCAGCAGGAAAAGGATATGTTTTTGTTTCTACAACAAGCAGTTCAGTTATGTATAAAACGCTAGACACATCTTTTGACCCAATTGCATTATTAACTTCTGAAGATTATTCTGATCTTTTGTTTATTGATGGAGATTATGTTTATTTTTCAAATGATACATCTATTGGAAGAATAAATATTATAAATAAAATTCAAAATCCAAATTCAGAAGTTGAAACAATTGTTACAATGACAAGTATTATTTCAGGACAATGTGGTTATACAGGAGATTACATTTATTTCTACGCACAACTTGAAGAAATTGAAGATGACGAAAATACAGATGAAGATGAGGAAGAAGAGGTTGATACAAATTACTATATGTATAGAACTGATAAACAAGGAAATTATCAATTAGTTGGACAAACAAAACCAAAATCAAAATAAAGAAAAGGTAATTTAAAAATTAAATAAAAAAGAGAAATTAGATTTCTCTTTTTTTTATTTATAAGAAGTTGTTAAATTTGCTAATTTTAGACAAAATGTTTATTAAAAATATTTTATAAAAACTTTTATTTTCATAATTAAATATTTTTTTATTTTGTTATTCAAAATATGACAATTAATAATATAAACCTTCAAAATTATCTGTTTTTTGTTTACAAAATTGCGATATAACAAATTACAACAAAATACGACAAGATAAGACATTAGTCGCCGTTGTTTGATGCTATGAATATTTTATTTTGTATTAAAAAAGTGCTATCTTTAAAGTGTCCGAAGAAGCAAAAAGGATAAAAGGAGATAGATTCATGGAAAACAGTAAAAAGACAAAATTATTTATAGCAGACACAGAGAATGATGAATTATTAAAATATTTTTCAAACAAGGAAGAATATGAAGTTGTTGGAAGTTCACAAAATGGTCAAGAAGTGGTCAAAGAAGTATTGTCATTAAAACCAGATTTTCTAATAATGGAAGTTATGTTGTCAGGAATGGATGGCTTTATGGTTTTAGAGAATTTGAAAAAACAAATGAGCGAAATGCCCAAAATTATATTTATCTCAAATCTTTCTCATAGTGGTTTTATTTCAAAAGCAATTAAAGAAGGTGCAAGTTATTTTATGGTTAAACCTATAATCCCATCAAATCTTGAAGAACGATTAAAAGATTTATTAGAAAATAGTGGCGAAGTGGAAAGTAAAAATGAAAAACAATTAGATGAGAAAATTTCCAATATATTTATAAGTATAGGAATTCCTGCCCACATTAAAGGTTATCAATTTTTAAGAGAAGCAGTTAAACTCGCAGTAGAAGAACCAGAGATTATTGGCTCTATTACAAAAAAACTATATCCAACAATTGCAGAAAAATTTGAAACTAGTTCTTCAAAAGTTGAAAGAGGAATGCGTCATGCTATTGAAGTTGCTTGGAATCGTGGCAAGATTGAAAATATAAATTCTTTGTTTGGACTTAAAATTTATAGTAGCAATGAAAAACCAACAAATGGAGAATTAATTGCTTTAATTGCTGATAAAATGTTAATGGAAGGTTAAATTATAATTTTAAATTTATTTTAATAAAAAATAAAAATCCTTTTCTATAATTTGAAATTTATGATAAACTTTAATCTGAAAAGAAGTTGGAGGCGAATAAAAGTTGTTAAAGTTTATCAATTTAAAAGAGAGTAACTATTCTGTTGAATATGCAATGGCAATCGTAGAAATAGAAATTGAAGGAGCAAAGAAAGAAGGATATGTTTGCATGAAAATACTACATGGATATGGCTCACATGGAAGAGGTGGAACAATTGCCGTTGAATTACGAAAACAACTAAATTTATGGAAGCGTAGGGGTTTTATTATTGACTTTTTTGGTGGTGATAAGTGGAACTTATTTGATAAGGATACACAAAAAATTTTATTACTTGATAAATCTATTTATAATGATGAAGATATGAATAAAGCAAATCCAGGAATAACAATAATTCAACTTACTAAATAAGAATGTAATATTATTTAAAAAGACCTTTAAGGTCTTTTATTTTTTCTTGCTTTTTATAGTAATTAAAAGTATAATAAAAATATGTTATGTTTTGATTGTCCTAGAAATTGTGACGTAGATAGAAAACAAAATTTAGGTTTTTGTCGAGAGCAAGAAGATATAAGAATTGCAAAAATTATTGAAAATTTTAAATGGGAAGAACCTTGTATAAGTGGAAAGAAAGGTGCTCTTGCCATATTTTTTTCTGGTTGTAATTTAAGATGTCAGTTTTGTCAAAATTTTGATATTTCACATATAGGCAATGGAAAATCATATTCTATAATAGATTTTAGAAGACTTTTAGAAAGTTACGATATGAATAATTTTTCTAGTATAGATTTAATTACTCCAACTCATTTTTCAAGTAAGATAATCGAAAGTTTGAAAGGTTTTAATTGTCCAATCCCAATTGTTTGGAATAGCAGTGCCTATGAAAAGGTTGAAATTATTGAAAGATTAAGTGAAGTGGTTGATGTATTTTTACCAGATTTTAAATATTTTTCACAAGAAAGTTCATATAAATTATCATTTGCGAAAGATTATTTTATAGTGGCTTCAAAGGCTATTTCAAAGATGAGAGAAATGAAACCTAAAAATATTTTTTGCGATGGTGTAATGCAACAAGGAGTTTTAATAAGACATTTAGTTTTGCCAGGTTTGGTTAAAGATAGTTTTAAAATTCTTGATTATATAAAAGAAAATATTAAAGAACCAGAAATAAGTCTTATGTCTCAATTTACCCCGATAAAAAATGAAGGTGAATTAAACCGAAAAATTTATCCTCTTGAATATAAAGCAGTTGTAAATCATGCATTAAATTTAGGATTAAATAGTGGTTATATACAAGATTTTTCAAGTGCAAACGAAAATTTTATTCCAAAGTTTTAAAATATTTGACAAAAGAAATGGGTTTGCTTTACAATAAATATATAATTAAGGAGTTTATTATGGCAGTTAATATAAGTCGTAAAGATGTGCAAGATTATGCTGGATTTTTAAAACGTAGAATGATGATGTCAAGAATATTAGGTATCTTTACATGTCTTTTGGGAATTGCTTGTATTGTTTTATTCTATTTAAAGATTGTCAATGATTGGATGTGTTTGGTGGTATTAGCGTATTGTATGGCAAATTGCTTTTCTTTGAATAGCAACCTACAAGGCGTAAAAGTAGGAAATCCTTGGCAAAGAGTTAATTCTATATGTGCAATAATTCTTTATTTATTTGTTGTATTTTTGATTTCGTATGGATTTGCATCAGGAGAAATGAGCCTTCAATTTTAGATTAGTGATTTACTAAAAAAACGTCATTTAATTAAGAATGACGTTTTTTATTTAAGCAAATATAAGTATATTAAATATTTTTATAAATTAAAAATTACTTTAATTTATTTAGAAAATTTTTTATTTGCATTTTCAGAAATTAAAAGATTGCGATTAATCTTGATTTCTTTAAATCTTTTTTGTTTTCGTTTTAATTTTAATTGTTTTATTTTTTCATGTCTTTTGTAAACTTGATTTGATTTTATTATTGCAGAAAAATTTTTAAGTTTATATTTAAGTGGAGATGCTTTTTTCATAAAATTTCCTTCACCAATTGTTTCGTTTACTGGGGCAGAAAACACAAAAGCATTTTGATCTATTTGTGCTACTAATTTTTTCATTTCATGTGCTTGCTCATTAGGAATTAAACATAATAAAATGCTTTTATTTTGCTTTGAAAACATTCCAACAGCATCAAGTCTTGTTACTCCTCTATGATATTTATCTAAAATTGCTTTAGAAATTTCTTCATCTTCATCGCATATAATATAATATGCAAGAACGCGTTTAGACCCCTCTAGAACAAGATTTGTTGCCATTGAAGAAATAATTGCAACAACCAGAGCATAAAGACCAGTTTGAAGTCCACTTGTTATAATACTTAAAAGTAAAACAACAACATTAAACATTAAAATGCAATATCCAGTTTTTATTTTTGGAATATATCTATTAATAATAGCCCCAAGAATTTCACTTCCTCCAGTCGAACCTCCAAAACGCAGGGCAACACCAATAGTCAAGCCTACAATAATTGCACCAACGATGGCATAAAGAAGTTTTTCTCCAGCAGGATCAGGAACGAGTGCTGAAATGAAACCGAATTCCATTCCTAAAGTATAACAACCAGCACCAACTCCTGAAAGAACAAGAAATTTCCAACCGAAAATTTTTAAAGCAAATAAAAAAATAAAAACATTTAAAATAAGGTAAATGACAGCAGTAGGCAACTCAATTCCTCCACTGCTGAATAAATTTTTTATTATTAGAGCAAATCCTGAAAGTCCAGTTGGAACAATACCTATTGCTTCAAAAAAGGTCTTGAAAGCAACACCTCCAATTGCTCCTGCAATTCCGACAATTATAATTTGTGCTATAAATTTTATTATTTGTTGTTTTTTATCTGTTTTTTCAATTAAATCTTTCATAAAAAAAATATACCACAAAAATATAAAAAAAGAAAATAAAAACACGTTTTAATTAAAACGTGTTATAAAAATTTTAACAAAGTTCATTCTCACAAGTATCAAGAAAGTAAAGTTCACCATCTACAAAACCATATGCGAAAGTTTTGTTTGTAATAATATTTTTAATATTGTTGTTATTACAAATAATATTTTGAAGGGAAGATGAAAATTCATTTAAAATTTTTTCATAGTTTCCTTGTGAATATTTGGTGATTAAAACAAAAGGGTTTTCTCTTTTATAAACTTTAGTTTCATCAAAGCACCAATCATTACCATCTTTATAAAATTTATTTGTTGCCACAAGTTCGCAAGTCCATTCGTCATCTTCGTCATATAAATTTAAGCAATAGGCATTTTCATCTTTCATTGTTTGAAGTCCTGTTTCAAGCCATTTGCTAAATTTTTCTTCATTGAACATAAATGCTCCTTTGTTCTATTTTTTACTACAATTTTTAGATTATGTCAAACAATTTAATAAAATATGTAAAAAACAACGATTTTTTGTAAAAAAATGTTAATTTTTCAACTTTTTTTGTAAAACTACTAGAAAATATATTATAAATATGATATCTTTAATTGTTGTGAAGTATTTTGATTTATAAATAAAATTAAAGAATGTAATTGTTACATAAAAGGATATATTATGGAAGAAATTTTTATAGGTGAAATAATTGGTATAGATTTAGACAAAACTTTATTTAGTTGTAATTCATTTTTGTATAATTTTGTTGCAAGATTAAATTTTCATAATGATAAAAATTTAAAGCATTATGAAGTTCCTCGTGATGGTATATATAAATGTTCTTTTATAAATAAAGTGTTTAAATTTTTTAATCCTTCTAAATACAAAGCATTTCCTGAAGCAGTAGAAACAATTAATAGTTTACATGATGATGGTTATTTTATATTCTTTGTTTCAAGTCGTCCAAATATAAAGCCTGTAATTTCAATGACTTATGAATGGCTTGATAATCATAATGTAAAATATGATAAATTAGTTTTAGGTTGCAAAAATAAGCCGGCATATGCGTATGAAAAGGGTATTAAATTTTTCATTGATGATTTAAGAAAAAATTGTGAGTTAATGTCTTGTAAGGGAATAAAGCCACTTTTATTTAAAGGAAGTCTTAAAAATAAAAATAAAAAAAAATTAAAGCCAGCATTACAATTACAAAATTTTACGTCTTGGCAAGATATAAAAAGTTATTTTGATTCACTTACAAACATATATTTTGATAAAGAAGATGAATATGACAATTTAGAATATTCTTTTAATGCAGATATTGAAAAATCACTATCAAAATGATATAATAAATTTAGAGTTTAATGTTATAGAAAAATATAACACAATAAACATAAGTTGATTAATAATAGGAGAATTATATGATAGGTGGAAATGGAATAAAGAAAGTTTCCAAAAAAGACGTAATTGGAGAACTTGTAAACATAGCAGAAATGACATGGAAAAGTTACGAAAATTATATAAAAAATAAAAGTAATGAAAATTTAGAGTCATTTAGATTTTATTTTAATTATTTTTATAATAACAATAAAGAAGTGGCAGAAACAGATATGGCTTATGGCGAAATGTTTTCATATCCACATTTTTTATATTTAAAAGAGAATTATCCAGAAGTAGCAAATATAATTTTAAAGATTATGAATAAAAAAGGAATTGATTTAGATAAAATGGAAAAATTATTTTTATCGATAGAAAATGATAAAGAGACGGTTTTATAGAAAATATTTTTCAGACTTTGATTTTGTTTAATAAATTTTAGACGAAATGAAAAAAAACGCTTACAACTTTTGTAAGCATTTTTTATTAAACTAATGTTATTTTAATAATTTTCAATATCCGATAAACTTTCATGTAATTTCATTTTATCAAGCAACATTTTATTTTCTAATGCATTATTGAAATTTTTGACATCTTCAAGATCAAATTGTTTAGAGTTTATTGAAATCAATCCATTGTTTGATCTCGTAAAACCAGAAGGAAGTTCATTTTTTAAAATATTTAAGATGATATCTTTTTTAGCATTTAGATTTTCAGGAAAATATTCTTTAGAATTAAAATAAGTGCTTTTGAAATTGCCTTTAGTTAATTCATTACAAATTTGTGAAATATAAGGGAAACATTCTTTAAATTTAACTTGATTATTATTAATATCTACTTTAATTGATTCAAGAATACTTTTTATAGATTCGTATTGATTTTCTTCTGTTTGTAAATAAATATTATGATTTAATTTTTTAAGCATAGTTATAATATATTGTTTTTCTAATAGTTTATTAAGTAACATTTGGTCAAAAGGTGTAATTGTAAATTTTTTATTGCTAAAAGTAATTATTTTATTATCAAAAAAACTTGCTATTATTTGATAGTTGTCCATATGATTTTTATAATTTTCTGGTATATGCTCTTTGTTTGATTTTAATTCCTCATATTTAGGACACCAAGAGTTTAAATAATCAATGTTAGTTTTTACAATTTGTTCTCTTAATCTTAATAAAATTGCAAGGTTCTTATTTTCATAAAGGCTTAAGTTGTTGATTAAAGATTGTGTAAAAGAATACATATCTTCAATGGCAAGTTTTTTAGGTGAATGAATAAAAGCATTTATGTATTTGTATCTTAATTCATAAAGATTTTTATCACAAATATTAAGATTTCTCATATCAGTAAAATTCTTTATATTTTTACTAATATATCTATGCAAATTCAATAAAGATTCATGCTCTTTTGAAAAAGCAAGATATTGTTTTTTTCTATCTTCTAAATTAACACAAAAGTTAAAAGTATTTTTCATATTACCTCCTGTGAATTTATTTATTTTATCAGATGTGTTCTAAAAGTAAAGCAAAGTCATAGTCGACATAAAATAATTGTTATTTAAATAGGTGGTTATATCAATCAAGTTGTTGAATATTTTTAATTTTTTTTTTGATGGGATATAGTTTAATTTATTTGAAGTCGAACTTGCTTGCAAGAGTGAGACAGATGTATATTCAAACAGAGGTGGCGTGCAAAACACACAAATTCGTTAGAATTTATTAAAATTTTATGATAATAAAATTTTAACACCACATAGTTTATATTATTTTAACATGAATATTTTCTATGTCAATATATTTTAAATAATTATTGACTTTGAAATATAAAATTGTTTTTTAAATATTACTTTAAAATCTTGAAAAGAAAAACTTATATTTTAAAAATTTTTATGTATAAAAAAATCTGTTTAAGCCATAATCAGTAAAGGAGGAATAATATGAAATTAAAAGATAGTCAAACATTTATAAATTTGGCAAGAGCATATACTGCAGAATGTGCTGCACGGACTAGATATGAATTTTGTGAATATGGTTTTAGATATAATGGCTATGAGGCAATAGCAACATTAATAGATAAAATAGCATATCAGGAATTTAATCATGCCCGTGTTTTATATATGCAAATACAAGACAGCGAAATGAAACAAGTTGATAATATTGATATTTGTGCAGGTTATCCCTTTAAAGAAAAGTGGGATCTTCTTGATAACTTAAAACTTTTATGTGAAGATGAACTTGATGAAGCAAAAGTATATACCGAGTTTGAAAAGGTTGCTATGGAAGAAGGTTTCGAAGAAATAGCCCATATTTTTAATATGATTAGAGAAGTTGAAATAAGACATGCAAAAGTATTTGAAGAATTATACAATCAAATGAAAAATAAGCAATTATATAAAAAAGCAAAAAAAGTTGCGTGGGTATGTCCAGCATGTGGACATGTTAGTTTTGATAAAGAAGCATGGGAGGAATGTCCTTTGTGTGGAGCAAAACAGGGATACTGTGAGGTTATACTGCCTGAAGAACTTAGATTTTGATATTAAAACGCCAATTAAGGTGTTTTTTTATTATTTTCTAATATATAAAATAGATTATTTTAATATATTTTGTAAATAATAATTTATACGGGGGATATATGGAAAACATAGGGTCAGATAAACAAAAAGTGGAATCTTACAGATATGTGAAAAGAAATTATTTTGAATTGGCAAGTAAACAAGAGGAAAAAGAAATTTTTGATTTTGCAGAAAATTATAAAGAGTTTATGACTAAATGTAAAACAGAAAGAGAAGTAAACGATTATGTTTCTAGTGAGGCAATGAAATATCATTTTAGTGAATATAGTTTTGGTGATTTGTTAAAAGTTGGCGATAAAAAATTTATTTCAAATAGAGGAAAGGGAATTGTTCTTTTTAAAATAGGAGAAAATGACATTGAGAAAGAAGGGTTAAGAATTATAGTCAGTCATTTGGATTCGCCAAGACTTGATTTAAAACAAGTCCCAATATATGAAAGCGATGGTTTATGTTTTTTTAAAACCCATTATTATGGTGGAATAAAAAAATACCAATGGACAGCAATGCCATTGTCAATTCATGGAGTTGTTTTTACAAAGGATAATAAAAAAATAAATATAAATATAGGTGATAATGTAAATGATCCCGTTTTTTATATCAATGATTTATTACCTCATTTAGGGAAAAGTCAAATGGAATTAAAGGCTAATGATTTTATTAATGGCGAACAATTAAATATTGTTGTGGGTGGAAAAGCATTAAAAGATGAGCAGTTAAAAGATAAAATTAAAGAAAATGTCTTGCAAATTTTATATAATGAATATCATATTACAGAAGAAGATTTTATTAGTGCAGAATTAAGTATTGTGCCTGCATTGCCACCAAGGGATATTGGTTTTGATAGATCACTACTTGGAGCATATGGACATGATGATAAGGTTTGTGCTTATGCATCTTTAAAAGCCATCGTTGATTCTAGAAATAAAAATACAGTTTTATGTATTTTGGTAGATAAAGAAGAAATAGGAAGTGAAGGTGTAACAGGTATCAAAAGTAAGATTTATGAAGATATAATTGATGAAATTTGCATATCACTTAAAAAAAATGTTCGAAAAGTTAGACAAAAATCTATGTGTATTTCAGCAGATGTTACTGCCGGATATGACTCTAATTTTGCTGATGTATTTGAAAAAAATAATGCTGCTATATTATCATGTGGCGTATGTATGAATAAATATACTGGAGGTGGAGGAAAATCAGATTCAAATGATGCATCTGCCGAACTTGTTCAGAGAATTCGAGATATTTTTTCAAAACATAATATAATTTGGCAAACTTCAGAACTTGGTAAAGTTGATATTGGTGGAGGTGGAACAGTAGCAAAATTTATTGCACAATTAAATATAGATACTGTTGACATAGGAGTTCCCGTGATATCGATGCACGCACCTTATGAATTGATTTCAAAAGCCGATTTATATAGTGCATATAAAGGATATAAAGCATTTTTTGAATAAAAAAAACATCTTAAACCGTAAGATGTTTTTTTTAATTATTCTAAATTAACAGGCAAAACAAATTTATTGATACCATAATTTGTCCCAATATGCCGTGCTCCTAAAGATGTGATTATGTTTATCATTCTATAATCTTCATTTTTAAGTTCAAAAAATAATACTTTTAATCCTTTTTCTTTACAAATTTGTAATAGTTTTGCAAATAATAGTTTACCATAACCATTAGATCTTTGGTCTTCATTTATAAATATTTCTATAGGATTAATTTCAGTTTCAATCAAATAGCCAAATCCAATTTCTTGGTTGTTAATTTTCATAATATATTTTTCTGTGTTTGGCTTGTCAGAATTAGTGCATTTTATAATCTGCATGGTATCTCCTCCATATATGAATAAGAGTAAGAGTATTTATAAGTTTTATCAATGTAATGAATAACTTCTGGTAAGTATTCTAAACAATATTCTTTAAAACTCTCAAATTTTTCATAGGTTTGTTTAATTGAATTTATTAATTGTTTACTTATTTTTTTTGAGGTTGAATTTCTTAATAAAATTTCAGATACTGATGATTTTAAGAGTGATAGAAGTTGATTATCATTAAGTATTTTGCTTTTTTCAAAATCATTATAATGTCGCATAATTATATTTTGGGTAGGTTGGTAATATTCGTCAAGTTCGCTTTCGAATTTTAATCTATCATCATAGAGTTCACCAATTAATTTTAAAATGTAAGATGAATAAGTTTTAAAATAATCAATTTCATCTACTCGAGTTTCTATCGTGTATTTATCCCTTAATGATTTTATAGATGTAAGATCATTTTTATCTAATAAAGATAATTCTTTTAAATAATGTGCTTTTAATACATGATATCTATGAAGCCCATTGTTACCTATAACATATTTGTGTTTGTCTGCTTCTAATAAGCATATAGGTTCTTTTCTAAAACTATTTGAAAGTTTATCAATAATTTCACTTGTTGAATAATCCAACATTGAAATAGATCTTTTTTCATAACTAAAACCATTTTCATCAAAAAAACGAGACATATTTTCTAAAAAATTATCATTATTTAATGAAACGTATTTATAGTCATAACCTTTAATGTCTGCAATGCAAATATTTTTTAAGACATTAAATTTGCTATAAAATTTATTTTCATCAATAATATTGTTGATATCTTCTTTGTTATCAACTTTAATATCATCAAATTTTTCTATGGTTTTTAAATCTATATTATGAGACATTACAAATTTCAATATAGTGTTATTCATATATATATTATAGTTTGAATAATAATCAAAGTCAATGTTCTTTTTTGTAAAAAAATTATTATGTTTAAGTTTTAATGTAATTGATAGAAATCTATATTTTATCATCACAAATACAATTTACAAATTTTGAGAAACTATTTATATTTAAATTAAATATATTTAGCATATTTTTTTGTTATAAAATATTTTATATAATTTCTAATGAAAGAAATAATTTTTTATAGATAGAAAATAATAGATTGCCGTTTGAGTTCAAACGACAACCTTTTGGTGGCACCAACACTATTCAGATTGAACTTTCATTTAAAAATTCATTGTCAATTACAATGTATTTAAAATAACATTTTTTAATATACATAATAATTCTAAAATTTAATATCTATTTCAAGAATTTTTCAATTTTAAAATGAATGCTATTTTTCTTTGATTTCAGAAACTGTAGATAAATTCATTAATAATTTTTTATAATAATCCGAGCATCTAAAAGAGTTAAAAACAGGCCATGTATTAACATTTTCAATACTTATACTTTTATTAATATCTGTATTTTGTTTTTGTAAAGCTATTATACCTTCATAAACAAGTTTATTTTCTTCTAAAATTGCATTTTTCACAATTTCATATTTTTTATAATCATATCTAAATTTTATATTTTTTATTTTTTGCACTACATTTTCTCCAAGCATTTTACAAGAATGGAGAAAGTTTACAAAATACATTTGTTTATATAGAGTAGTATTTGCTTTTGTAATTTTACATTTAATATTTTTTAATCTAGCATAAATATATTTTGAAACTTCCCAATTCCCTTTATTATAAAATTCTTCATAAATAAACGTATTTAAAGATTCTATTATTGATCTATCAATTTTTTCTTTTGTTATAATATCTAAATCATAATACAATTGGAAAAATAACTTATATATAAGATTCATGCAATGAACTATATATTCTTGATTTTCAACAAGTTTATTGTCTTTTAACCAAGAATTATTCACTTCATTGCTTATTATTAAATACTCTTTAGTTATGTGATCAATACCATGCGCATAGATGTTTCTTCGTGCGCAAAATTCTTCATAATCAATTTTTAATTCATTAAGTGCTCCGAGATTAATAATTCCTAAATTTTTACATAAATTAGATATATCTGAAGTTCCACGTGTAAAGTTGTTAATTTTTTCTTCTATTAAATCATTAATTAAATTAGTTTTATTGTATTTATATTTATATAATTTAGAAAACAATATTTGTTCACTGCCAAAATATTGCAAAGCATTATCCTTTAAAATCTTTCTAAATATTTTGCATAAGAATTTTTGAAAAATAGCATAAAAGTTTAAAATGCAAGCTTGAAAGTGTAAAGAAGCATTATAGTAAGAAAATTGCTTCATATGATATTTTTCAACAACTAAATAATTAATATATGTGTCTTTTATATCAAGAACCATTTCAGCAAAACATCTATAAATAAAATATGCCTTTTCAATTTTTTTCATTATTATCCCTCTCTTAATTAAAGTATAACATAAAATTATGATTTTTGTAGATTTTTAAATAAATTTACAAAAAAATATGTTATAATGCTTTTAAGGAGATAACATTATGAAAGTATATAACAAACTTGTTAGAGATAAAATTCCAGAGATAATTGTTGCTGATAATGGCAAAACTTGTGTGACAAGAATTATGGAAGATGATGAGTATTTAGAAACTCTTAATACAAAAATGCAAGAAGAACTTAAGGAATATTTAGAAAGTGGAGAAGTGGAAGAACTTGCTGATTTGGAAGAAGTTTTAAGAGCAATTCTTGCTGTTAAAGGTGTTTCTTATGAAGATTTTGAAAAAATAAGGAATGCAAAGGTTGACAAAAGAGGTGCTTTCAAAAAGAAAATTTTTCTTGAAAGTGTAAGTGAGAAGAATGATAAATAAAAATGCTGTTTGCAAGTTAGGACTTACATTTTTAGATGAGTATTCATTTGATGATACCCATAATTCTTTTGTGTTTAAAAAAGATAATACTTGTGTAATATTGGATAATGATATTTGTGAAAACGATAAAGAAGTAGTTTTTGATTATTCTAAGTATTGTGAAATGCAAAATAAATATATGGCTGAATATGATAAGCTTTACAGATTTAATTTTGTAAATGATGATACATATACAAAAATTAACGAATGGTTAAATAAAACACCAGTAGATATAAAAATAAAGGATGATGGTGGTTCTTTTGACAATGCACATTTAGACAACACCCCACTTGAAAAAACTTTTGAAGATTTGTTTGTAGAAACTTATGGTGATAATGCGACAGAATATTTAAAGAAAGAATATTCTGTGTCTTTGGATAATGGTAGAAATGCTTTTGTTGACTATGTTGTTGAAACTAAAAATGGAAATTATGCTATTGAAGAGAATGGTGTTCACTATCATCACCCCTGTTTAATAGGTAATAAAGCATACGAAAGACAGTTGGAAAAACAAAACACATTAGTTTTGTATGGTTTTAAAGTGTTCCGTTTTTCGAGTCAAAATTTATCTTTTAAAGAGCAAACGATTGACAATATAAAATCATATTTAGGTGATAAAGAAAACTTTATAAATTCAGTTGTTGTAAAAGAACAAAGAAAGTTTAAACTCTATGAACATCAAGAGAAAATTCTTGAAGATATAAACAAATCAAGAGAAGAAGGCATTAATACATCGCTTATTGTTATTCCAACAGGGACAGGAAAATCTCAAATAGTAATAGAAGATTTAAAGCAACTAGCAGAAGATAACAAAATTAAAAAAGTTTTGATAATGGTGCCATCAATTCCAATTAAAGAAGATTGGCAAAAGAGAGTGGCAATTTTTAATGGTAAACTCGATATTGAAATAAAATATTATAATACAGTTTTTCTTGAAAAGAATTTTCGTTTAAAAGACTATTATGATTACATAGTTTTTGATGAAGCACACCATGCTCAAGCGGCAAATTGTAAAAAGACATTACAATACTTTACACCAAAATATTTAATTGGATTAACAGCAACACCAGAAAGATTAGACAAGCGTAAACTTGATGAAATGTTTGGACAATATGAAACAAAATTGACATTACGAGAAGCGATTGAAAAAGGTGTAATTTCAAATATAAGATGTTATAGACTTATCAGTAATATTGACTTAAGTGAAGTCAGGTATAATGGAAAAGACTACAACTATGCAGATCTTGAAAAAACGCTTGTTATAGATTCTAGAAATGAGTTGATTACAAATACAATAAAAAAATATTTCGCACCACAAAAAGATTTTTATAAACAAGGAATAGTCTTTTGTGTTAACATTCAGCACTGCAAAAAACTAGAAAAAATGCTAAACGATACTGGAATAAAAGCAAGAGCAGTTTATGGTTTTAATAAAGATAATGATACCATTTTTGAAAGTTATAAAAATAAAGAAATTCAATTTCTTTTAAGCTGTCAAGTTATAAGTGATGGTTGGGATTGTCCACAAACTGAAATTGTTGTTATGGCTAGACCAACACTTTCAAAAGTCTTATATCTGCAACAAATTGGTCGTGGTTTACGAAATTATCCAGGAAAAGAATGTTTGTATGTTATTGATGTTGTTGATAACTATGAAGGAAAACTTACACCTTGGAGTTTTAATTCATTATTCAAAATTGCTAATTACAGCGATTTTGCGGGTGTTATAAATAATAATTTTGATTATCTAAACATTTTAGGACTTTCAGAAACTGAAATATCTATGCAAGAAATAGATGTTTTCACTTTCGAAGAAAAATATAAAGATTATAAGTCGCTAGAACAAACCGCTCGTGAGTTATTTGTTGGAACAAATACTTTAAGTAAATGGGTAAAAATAAATCCAAGTTTTTCAAGTTTGTCATTGCCAATAGGAAATAAACTTATGCCTTATTTTTCAAATGAAGACATTGCAAAAATTAAACAAGCAAAACAATTAAAAGACCATAATGAAACGACGATTTTGCAAGATTTTATTGATTTTATAGATGAAAATACTTTAACCTATTCTTTTAAATTGATTTTTATGTTAAGTATGTTTGAACTTGCCGATAAAGAAGGTGAAGTTAATATTGATAACCTTATTGATAAATATTCAAAGTTTTACATTGATAGATTAGATAGAAATTTACCTGTTGACCGTAAAAATTGTGTTTTTAATTATAAATACTTAAATGATAGAACAAAAATGAAGAAAAGCATTTTAGATAATCCTTTCGAAAAGTTTGAAAGAAAAAGATTTGTGTATTTTAGTAAAGACTTAAATATTTTATCTTTTAATCCAATCTTATGGTCAAAACTTACTGAAGAAATAAAGCAAAATATTGTAAATAAAGAAAAACAATTTTTAAAAGAATACTATAAGAATTTAGGAGGATTATAATGCAATTTAAGGACTATTGGGATGAAACTCATAAGACATACTCGATGGGCAAAATAACCTATGATAATTGGTTAGATAAATATAAAGATATTTTAGATAAATGTAAAACTAAAGTTTTAGACCTTGGATGTGGAGTTGGAAATGACACTTTGTATTTAACTGAACGCGGATTTAAAGTGATTGCTTGTGATTATTCAGATGTTGCATTAAAACACCTAAAAGAACAACTTAAGAGTGTAGAAACAAAATGGCTTGATATTTCAAATCCACTGCCTTTTAAAAATATAACATTTGATTTGGTTATTGCAGATTTAAGTTTACATTATTTTGACGAAAAAACAACAATAGCAATAATGAAAGAAATAAAGCGAATATTAAAACCAAACGGACATTTACTTGCTAGAGTTAATTCAATTGCTGATAAAAATTTTGGTGCTGGCAATGGTCAAAAAATAGAAGAAAATTATTATTTTGTTGAAGGTTATAATAAGAGATTTTTTAGCATAGAAGATGCAAAAAAATTCTTTTCATATATTGGCAACACAAAGATAAAAGAAGCTGATATGTTAAGATATACTAGCCCTAAAAAGGTAATAGAAATTGATGTAGAAAAGCAATTATAACTGAAAATTTTAATGTTTTAGCACTAAGATATATTAACATAATATATAGTTAAAAAATTAGTAATATGGAGTATTTATGGAAATAAAAGATGAAGATATTGAAAGACATATAAAAACACATAGTGAAAGAAGTGAAGAAGATAGGGCTGCTGTTAGTGTACTAGAGTTTTTTTTAAGATGTAGTAATATTTCCACAAATTTTGCTTCTGAAGATAAATGGCCTAATACTGATGGCAATTTTGAATTAATAAATGATCCAAATATTTCTAGAAGACCATTTCAAAATTTTACTGTTCAGATAAAAGGTACAGATTCTCAATATGAAGAAATTAATGATGGTATAAAATACTCGTTAAAAAGCCTTGCATTTCCTGCTTATATATACAAAAATGTCACTTCAGATCCAGGGATACTATTTGTAGTTATAAAACCCAAAGTAAGAACGCATGAAAGAGTTTTTTGGAAATATCTTTCACCTAATTTTATAAACAATATAGATTTCAAAAACAATAGTGTTACCATTACTTTTGATAAGAATGAAGAAATTAAATGTTCGGAAGAATCTATTAAAGAATTTGTTAAAAATTTAACAAAAATAGCTGAACAGCATTCATTTATTAGAAAATTAGACGATACTAGAAGGAATAAAATTGAAATACTTAAAATTATAAAAGAACGAAATAATGATATATGTGAAGCAATTGATAGAATTGAATTGTTAGACGAAACTAGAGAAAGTGTATCTAAAAAAATGATGGTGTCATTAGAAGATTTTTGTATGGCGACATTATTATTAAATGCAGTACGGTGTGGCGTTGAAAATCCAACTATCGCAATAGCATGGGAGAAAGCTTTATTTGACAGAAGCACTCATTTTTTAACTGATTTTTATCAATCATTAAGATACTTAGCTAGAAGAATACCTGAAGATGGTCAAAGTGAAAGACTTTTATTAAAATATTATGATTATTTATGGGGAATAAGAGAATACTTAAAAGAATATTATAAAGTAGAAGTTTTAACTAATTTAGAAAAATTCCCTTTGGATTTAACTGAAGAAGATAAAGATTATTATGAAAAAGTTTGCCAAATTGTAGAAAAAAATAAGAATCAAATGGCAGGATATAATAAATCAAGATATTTTGTAGAGAAGAAAACGCCTTTTTATATAAACGGTAAAAGATATTATGAGATGACATTGCAATTATCTGATCTTTATGCTTCTAAGTTTAATAGATTTATTGTCTATACGCATGAAAATATTCCAACTAATTACACAATTCAAGTGGGCTTTGTTGAAGATATAATTGAATTATGGACTAAACCTTCTAGAATAAAAGTTGTAACAAGTTGGAAAGTTTCAATTGACCCTGGTGTTTTAAATAAGTTTTCGAGTTTATTAAATCATGAATTGAAATTGTCTGGAAATTATGGAGAATATAGTTCTTTAATGGATTTTTTACAAAAAACGGGCATGAATTTGTTAGATTTAATAGACTTAAATGAATTTTCATTTAATCAAGCCATTAGTTGCATTTATGAGAATAAAAATACACAATACTTTAAAAATGTTCTAGTTGACATACATAAAAATTTTAATAATAGCAGCAATACTTATGGAAAAAACATAATTAGGTATATTTTGATAAGAATGAAAGAAGAAATTATTGAAAGCATAAAGAGAAAACCTGATGAAACAAAATCATTTTATAATAAATCTCTGAAAATAACTTCACGATGTACCCCTTTTGAAAATAAACCTTGTTTGTATAATATACCTAATAGTAAAACAAACAATACACATTTTTCTAGAGATGTATTAAGAGCTGTTGGGATTAATACTGTTAAAGATTATTTGCCATATATTAGTATAAAAAAGAAAGTAGAAGATTCTGGTGAAATTTATTTAAACAAGGAAGATTTAAATGAAGATTTATTGCAAAAAATAGATGTTTATAATTCAAAATTAAATTCATGGGATATTGCACAAGGATTTAAAGTTTTAGAAAATGATAAGTATGTTTATATACAAAATTATGAAAGTCAGACACTAGAAATTATTAATAAGTTAAAAGAACTCACAATATCAGGTATTGGAGGGCAAAAAAGAGTTAATGAAAATTTTATAAAAGAACATAAAGAACTTTTTAAAGATGATGAATTAAAGAAAATCGCAGTTCAAAAGCTTTTTGTTGATTCAAGATTATTACTAATTTATGGCGCGGCTGGCACAGGAAAAACTCAATTAATGGATTATATATCCCAATTAATGGAAGGGAAAAGTAAATTGTTTTTAACAAAAACACATACAGCACTTCAAAATTTAAAACGAAGGATATCGACACCTGGAATAAATTCTAAATTTGCTGTTGCAGATCAAATAGTTAGAGGAAAAAATATTGTAAATTATGATGTTATTTTTATAGATGAATGTAGTACTATTGATAATAGGACAATGAGTATTTTATTAAATAAAATTAATCAAGATGCTTTATTTGTAATGGTGGGTGATATTTATCAAATAGAATCTATTGAATTTGGCAATTGGTTTTATTATGTTAAAAATATTGTAGAGGGAAAGTCTATGATTGAATTAAATAATACATGGAGAACAGAAAATAAAAAGATAAAAAGTTTGTGGAATGAAGTTCGTATTTTAGGTCCACAAATTACTGAAAAGTTAGTAATAGATGGTCCATTTTCTGAAAGAATTACAGAAAATTTATTTAACGATATAGACAGTGATGAAGACAAAATTGTGTTGTGTTTAAATTATGATGGTAGATATGGTTTAAACAATATCAATAATTATTTTCAGGATTCAAATGATGGACATGAGTATAAATGGCATGAATGGAAATATAAAGTGAAAGATCCAATTCTATTTAATGAATCAAAAAGATTCCCAGAATTATATAACAATTTAAAAGGAAAAATTATTGGTATAGAGCAAGGTGAAAATTATATAACATTTAAAATAAAAGCAGAAATATTATTAACAGAGTTTGATACTAGATTTAGCGACTTTGAAGTATGTGATTATTTAGATGATGCTACCGTTATAAAATTAACTGTATTTGAAAATCAAGGAGGGACAACAGAAGAAGAACGTGAAGAATCAAAACTAAAGTCTATAGTACCATTTCAAATAGCATATGCAGTCTCTATTCACAAGTCACAAGGGTTAGAATACAATAATGTGAAGATTGTAATACCAAGATCAAATTCCAATAAAATAACACATGGTATATTTT
>USSZ01000001.1 GCA_900557645.1 uncultured Eubacteriales bacterium | reverse complement strand
TTGTTTCGATAATTTTTTCATTTTCAATGTAAATAGCATTATCTTTTACAAAGGCATCTTTACCATTAAAATACTCTTTTGTACTATTTATATCATTAGTCAAAATCAAACTATCTTCATTATGGGCATTAATAATAGCAATATCTTCTTTAGTATGATGATTAAATATATTGTGTTTAACTTTTTTGTAGTTTTCATAATTTCCATGAAAATCCAAATGTGTCTGACAAAGGTTAGTTAAAACGCTTATATTTGTTTTAAAATCTTTAAAATTTAATAATTGATGATCTGATATTTCTAAAAGTAGTATATCACCTTCATGAATAAGAGGAATTACTTCACTTAAAGGATAACCAATATTACCTCCGAGAACTACGCATCTTTTCATAAGTTTTAATAATTCATAAATCATTGTCGTAGTCGTAGTTTTACCATTTGAACCAGTTACACCAATAATAGTAATATTTTTAGGAAGAAAATGATATGCTACTTCCATTTCATTATAAATTGGTATATTTTTGCTTTGTGCTAAAAGCAAAAGTGGATGAGTAGGCATAACGCCAGGGTTTTTAATAACCATATCAAATGAATCATCAAAAAGTTCTAAAGGATTATCACTTTTTATAAATTTTACTCCTAAACTTTCAAGTTCTTTAACTTTTTCTTCATCTTGATCATGGAAAAAGTTTTGACATATGCAAACATGCCGTAGACTTGGGATTTGATAGTGTTATGATAGATGGAAGCAGTCTATCGTTTGAAGAAAATATTAAATTAACAAAAAAAGTATGCGAATATGCACATAAATATAATGTTTTAGTTGAAGGAGAACTCGGACAAATAAAAGGTATTGAAGATAATGTATCTGTAAACGAACATATCTACACAGACCCTAATAAAGCAAAAGAATTTGTAGATAAAACCTCAGTTGATACCCTTGCAGTAGCAATCGGCACAAGTCATGGAGCATATAAATATAAAGGCAAACAAGAATTAAAATTCGATATACTTGAAAAAATTGAAGAACAACTTCCTAACTTCCCTTTAGTTTTACATGGTGCTTCAACTATTGAACCACAAATTGTTGAAAAATTTAATCAATTTGGTGGGTCTTTAAAAAATGCGATAGGAATACCAAAAGAACTTCTTCAAGAGGCTGTAACAAAACATAATATTATAAAAATAAACACCGACACCGATGTTAGACTTTCAATGACAAGCGAAGTGAGAAAAATTTTAAAAGAAAATCCAAATGAATTTGATTTAAGAAAATATCTTGGAGCAGGAAGAAACCTAGTAACCGAAACTATTTCAAAAAAAATTAATGAAATCTTTATGTCTAAAGATAAAATATAAAAAATATTAAAAGAACAAGGTCAACCTTGTTCTTTTTCCTCTTCATAATATTTTTCGTTTTCTAGATTTTTATACTTTTGTTTGGTTGCTGCACCACCCCGTATATGTTTTTCTGCAAAATTCTCATCTAAAATCTTTTTTGTTCTTTGATATAATGCAAAATCAATTGTTTTCAATTTAATTGAAACATCATTATGGATTGTGCTTTTACTATAGCCATATATTTTGGCAGTTTTTCTTATAGTATCATGAGTTTCATTAATATGATTTGCAATATTTAAAACTCTTTCAACTAAATCTTCTTTCATTTTGCCTCCACTGTATATACTTATGAAAAATGAAAGTGATTTATGTCAAAATTTGTCATATTTTGCTGTGGACCTTCTAATATATTTAATACAAAATAATGCTAAAATTTATAGAAATAAAAAGAATATGTTTAAACATATTCTCTATTTTTAAATTTAAAATTCTCGAAATTATTTTATATATTATAAAAAATATTTAACTTTATAATTATTTTTTTGTGTATTCATCTATTATCTTTACTATTTGAGGGATAGTTTTTAATTCTTCAAGTTTAGAATCAGGAATTGAAACTTTAAACTCATCTTCAAATGTCATGAGAAGTTCTACAACATCTAAAGAATCAGCCCCCAAGTCTTCTATTACATTTGCGTTATCAGAAATATCATCTGTTGAGATGCACAACTGTTCAGCAATTATTTTCTTTACTTTATCAATAGTATTCATATATACCTCCGATTGTTATTATAACATAGTAAAATAAATATGTAAATAAAAAAACACATTTTAAATTAATTTATAAATTATATAAAATAATATTTAAACTATTTAATAAAAAAATACGATTTCAAAAATCGTATATTTTTAGGAGTTGAATTTTTGTTTGGATTAATTTTCTTATTTTTCTTGTAAATCTAAATAATTATTAGGATCTACATGATCATCATTTAAAAGTAAAGTAAAATGTAAATGAGTCCCTAAATCTAATTCACTTGATGCAGTTTCTGCTGCTTTACCTATTTTTTGTCCAGCACTTACTTTATCACCTTCTTTTACCTGAACTTCTTCAGCAAGTGAGGAATAGATTGATGTAAATCCATCTGAATGATTAATCGTTATTGTATAACCATCACTATATGAATAATCTACGCTTGCAACGGTTCCATCAAGAACAGAATATACATCTCCAGTTTCTGATGTCAAATCAACAGATAAGTGAGCCTCCCATTGATTCAATGTTTCATTGTTTTGAAGTTCTGTATCAGAAAAATCTTTTATAACTGTGGCATTATCCATTGGCAATCTAAAGTTAAGCGACCCACCACCTGTTTGAACAGAATTTCCTAATGTTGCCACTAATGTAAATGTCAAAGCAACAGCAAATATTACAAGTCCAACAATACAATAAATTCCGTATTTTTTCAAAAATTCAACAAATGCATTTTTCTTTCCTATTTCCATATTACCTCCTGACAAGTTTATTGACAGATTTAATTCACTTTATACATTAAATTTAAAAAAATTAAAAACCTGTCAATATAGCAGGAAATCCAAGGATCCATTCATCATTATGATGTGCTAATTGAAAATTTATCTTTTTATTATTTATATACCTAAAATCTTCAAAACCAGAGTAATAACCATAATATATTTCATATCCTTCAATCTGTGTATTTTTATCTAATAAAAAATCAACATACTTGCTAAATTTATTAATATTGAAAAGATTATTAAAATAAAAGACATAACCGTCAATCTCATAATTATTGGCCTCCTTTTCTAAAAATTCGTTACCTTCATCTTTAGTAAAAGAATAATAATATTGGTCGCCGTTCAATTGATAATCTTGCGAAATATTCAAATTTTTTGAAATCACAATCAATTTATCATATTCATTAATAAATTCAAAATTATCACTTTTAGCAAATATTATTAAAAATAATATTATAGTGCAAAATAAAAAAGCAATCATTCTTTTCATAATCAAAATGATTGCCAAGTTTATCTTTAAATAAACTAATTTTTAAAATTAGATTGTATTTTTTTTGTCTAAAAATTACTTTTATTTATATATTTATATTTTAAATAAACAAGAAAACAAAACAAGCCACTGCCCCAGCAATACAAAAAAATGCTGCAAAAAATAAAATAAATGCTTTTGTTTGACTATTCAATTCAAATTTTTTCTTTACTTCACTCTGTCCTTGATTTTCTATATTTACAGAACTATTGCTTGCTGTATTGTTAATATTTAAATTATTGGTATTTTTGGTGATTGTATTATTTTGAAATGTATTTTCTGAATTCGTTTTAGCAATAAAAGGTCTTCTTGGTGGAACTGGTGGAACTTTATTTTCCATTATTTTCTCCTTTTTTCTTGTTTTTTATATTTAAAATATACATTTATTTATAAATAATGTCAAACATTTTGAATTGGATTTGTTCCCCAAATTTGTTCTACATCTTCTGATGAATCTAAAGATTCAATTAAAAAAGTTACAATATATTTAGTTTTTGTATTAAGAATACTATCTTCACCAACGATAACATAAGAACATAATGCCACATTATTATTCGCTGGTAATAATTCATTAAAATAATAATATCCGTCATTTATGCTATATGTCCAATTAATTGTTTCGACAATATCCATATCCATTAAAATATTATCCCCAGAATAAATGAATACCTTTGCACGCACATATAAATCATAATCTGTTTCAGAATTTTTTATACTTACAACTTGAGGTAATCTTTCACCTGCTAAAAAAGAACCATCTAAATTCATTGATATTGAATTTGCTTGATTCTTTTTTATTCCAACCTGAACATTTTCACCAAGTTTTAAATCTGTTGTATATGAAATATCATTTTTAAAATACCACCCTGATATTCCCAAATAAATAGATAATGCAAGCAAAATTACAAGACAAGCACATGTAAATTTCCAACAAAAATTTGATTTACTAATTTTCATATAAATATTTTTAGCAAACAAATTATAAATATTCTTTTATTCCAATATTTTTTTGCTTATTTTTTCTTCTTTTTGCTCTCTCATTTCTAAATTTATCAATTTGATTTTGCTTAAATACTGCACTTTCTTCAACAAGTTTTTCTTTTTTGACCTGCCATTTATATTTTCTATTTCCATAAGCAATGTCATAAGATAATACAAAAACACCTTTAATTAGATAAATATAATAAGAGAAAAATCTCCATAATAATATTACCCATACTAGAATATTATTCTCTCCTACAATAGAACCAAATGCAGAAGCAAACGAAATCTCGCTTATACCAGCACCACCTGGTGTTGGAAAGAACGATGCTGATAAATCAACCAATACAGATAAAACCATCAATCTTATATATAAATTTGCTTCGATACCTGGCATAAATGTCATTACGACAAAGAAAGGAATTGAATAATTAATAATCAATTTTGCTAAACATAGAAACAACATTATAATAAAATCTTTAGGTGATTTTGCATATTGTTTCATGACATCTTGAAAATCACTTATGTATTTTGTTATTTTTTCATATTGTTTATCATAATTTTTGACGATTTTCATCTTTTGCAAAAGTTTTAATGACTTTACAACAAGTTTTTTACCAACTGTTTTACATACTGATAAAAATACGGTTATAGCAAGCATAAAGAAACTAAATACAAATCCAATAATACTCATTACAGAAACAAATGTTCCATAACTATTATCAACAAACGAAATAATTAAACAAACTAAACATATAATAACCCATGCTATTTGTGTAAATAAATATCTTGTTAATGGAATTGAAAGGGCTGTATGAATAGGAACACCTCTTGACTTTAAATAAGTAATTTCAAAAGGTTGCCCTCCTGCTGCCATGGGAGTTATGGCATCATAATATCTACCAAGTTCGTTAAGTTTAAATGAAAGACCCAATCTCCATTTCCCAGTTGATTGCTTTATCAAATAACTAAATTGAAATGTTTCAGAAAGCATAGTCAATGCAAACAAAACAACACAAATAAATAATGCTAAAAAATCAATACGCAATCCAGATAAAGGAACAAAATCTTCTTGTAAAATTTGATAAGCCATAAGGCCACCAACAATTAAAATATTTACAAAAAAGAAAACCAAATTTGTAATTTTACTCTTTTTACTATTTTGTTTTGATACCGACTGTTCTATTTCATCTAACTTTTTCTTTTGCAGAGCAACTTCATCTTTCTCATCATTATCATTAATTAATTTATTTTTTGCTTCTTTTTCTATTTTTTTTTCTATTTCAAAAGCATCTTGTAAAAGTTTTTCATCCTCAGTTTTTAACTCTTCATTTTCAATCTTTACTTCAATCAAATTTTCTTCTTCATTTTTATCGATTACTTCATTTTGCGTTGTTTGTTGTTCATTTATTTTTTCTCTTGTTTCATCATTATTGAAATTTTCTTTTTCATTTTCTAAAACTGAAACATCATTTATATTTTTATTCTCATCTAAAAAATCATCTATATTAGACTGAACTAAAAAATCTTTCCCCTTTTCAGAAGAAAGTTTTTTAGTCTTTAGTTGAGAATCTTTTTTAGTCATATCAATATAGTAACAAAATAGACACCCTTTTGTCAAGATAAAGATGTCTATTTTTTCAATCTATTTATTTTAGTTTCCTAGAAGATCTGAATATCTTCCACTATATTCATAAATATTATAATTCTCACGCAAGAAATTCATATTTGCATTTTCAAAATATTGATAATTATCAGTATAAATAGCGTCATACATAACATCAAAATAAGTTTTATCTACGAGAATATTAACTCGGGTGTTATATAATGTTTGTATTGCTTCTGCATTAAGTTCAAAAGAACCATCAATTCCATCAAATAAATTTTTACATTCACCTGTATAAATTATAACATGAATACCATATTCAGTTCTAACATATCCAGTCATATCTCCAATTTGGGCTTTACCATTATTGTAAAGATCTATTGAAGCATCATTAAATTCTTCTACAAAACTTGAGACAGCATTTCCTTCTTTATCAACGCCTACAACATAGTTTGTTTCAGCATTAAACATTCCTGTATCTTCATTATAAAGATAAATAAAATCATTAATTGTATCACCAATCTTATTTACATCGCCACCTACTTGAGCTGAAGAAAGTTGATTTTTCATAATATTATAAACTTCACTAACTGTTAAATCTGCCTCTTCTACTTCTTCATATATACCAGTAGCATCATTATATTCTCTTACTACTGGAGTAATTTGAGAGTAAAGTTTGTCTAAGTCACTCTGATATTGTTCCCAAGTATATGTTTTCCCGTCGCCTTCTTCATATTTTGATTTATAACTATTATATTGTGCTTGTTGTTCATCTGTAAATTTAAACAACACATTTGCAACTGTAAAGAATTTGGTTGCATCTTCATCAGTTCTAAAATAATATGTGCTTCCTAAAGAATTTTGAACATCTTCATCATATCCAGAATCTTTTTCTGTAACATATTGTGTATAAGACGCTCTCACCTTGCTTGTATATAAATTTACAATTTGAGAAGCAGTTATTGATGTTAAACTATCACTATTCTTATTTGACAAAGAATATCTTTCGATTACATAATTTTCATATAAAACTTTATATAATCTGTCGATTTCTCTTTCAAACACTGATTTAGCATCAGTAGATAAATCCATTCCTCTTTCAGATGCTTTCAAATCTCTCAAATAATAATTGAATGCTTTTTTATAATTATCATTAATCAATGATTCAACAAAATTTTCGTATATAAGTTTTCTATCTTCTGAATTATTATAATCTCTTGCAGTTGAATAACTAAAATCTTTAAGCAAATCATCACTATGATCTATTTTATGAATTGTCAAATCTGTAGATAGAGTTGCATTTTTTTCGTAGCCATTAAATTTTATATCATCTGATTCTTCTTCAGATTCTGTATTTCCGATTATATCATTATAATAATTTTTTAAATTATCATTTAAAGAGTCAATTGTTTGTTGATATAAATATGTTTTTTCTTTTTCAGAAAGTCCATCTCCATTTTGATTTATGCCAAACTTTTCTTCTGCTGTCAATAAAGTAATTTTTCTATTTTCCAAAAGAGTTAGAGTTTCTTTGAGTGCCTCTTCTCTTGTATAACCATAATATTGTTCATAACTATATCCATAACTTTGATATGCAGAAATCAAATCTTTTTTAGTTATCTCATATTGTTCGCCAGTTTTCTTGTATTCTACAACAGCAACTGCCTGATTATAATAATCATTATAATTAGGTTCAACTAAAGAACAGCCTGCAAGAATAGACATGCAAAACATCATCATACACATTAAAATACCAGTAAATCTTTTTTTCATTTTCACTCCACGTTTCAAGTAATATTATTGACAAAACCACACTGATTTAAAAACATTTTTTTGATATTAAGTATTAATAAATATTACCATTATTAATACTTATTAAACTCACAATGTATAATACCATAATATCAATTAAAATTTCAAGCAAATTAAATGATTTTATAAAAAATATATAAGTTAATTCACTTAAATAAAATATAAATAAATAAAAATACTTTTTTGCTTAATAAATTTAAGTTTGTTTATATTTATCTCATAAATCTCTTTTCTATCAAATTATTATTTCTAAATAATTTACTTTTCATTTGCCTTTTCAAAAAATCTGATTAAATTTTGGACTTGATTCTCTATATTTTTGTCAACATTAAATTTAACTTTAACAGAACTATCAAAACTTAATTTTGCATTAAATTCGCTTAAATTATCAGCGATATTCTTATCTAATATCTCTTCTTTTTTCTTAAATGCTATAAAGCACTCATATTTATTTATTCTTATCTTTTCTACATCAAAATTACTTGCAAGATTTCTAAGGTAAGCCAAATTACACAGATTTTTTATCTCTATTGGCACTTCTCCATAACCATCTTTTAGACTTGAAATCACATTTTGCAACTCATTTTGAGAAGAAATTTCACTTATTCTTGAATAATAAACAATTCTTTGTTCACTATCTTCAATGTATTTTTCACTTATAAAGGCACTAAGCGATATTTCAAGTTTTACATCACTCTTTCTATTTATCTTTTCACCCTTAAGTTCTTTCACTTCTTCATCTAGAAGTTTAACAAACATATCATAACCAACCTTTGCTATATGACCATGCTGTTCTTTCCCAAATATATTCCCAGCACCTCGAATTTCCAAATCTCTCATTGCAATTTTAAAACCACTTCCTAGTTGACTGAATTGTTTTATTGCTTCAAGTCTTTGATATGCCTCTTCTGTCAAATGTTTATCTTTAACATAAGTAAGATATGCATAACTTAATCTATCACTTCGTCCTATTCTTCCCCTTAATTGATAAAGTTGACTTAATCCTAATCTATCTGCCTCAATCACAACCATTGTATTTGCAGATGGTAAATTTATTCCATTTTCAATTAAAGTAGTTGAAACTAAAACATTATATACACCTTCATAAAGACGTTCAATTACATTTTCTAGCAACTTTTCATGCATTTGTCCATGTGCAACGCCTATATTTGCATTTGGTAATAATTTACGTAAATAAGACGCAAATTCTTCTATGGTTTCAACCCTATTATATACAACAAATGCTTGTCCTCCTCTTGCAAGTTCTCTTGAAATAACATCTTTTATAAGTTGATCGCTTTCCTCTGCTAAATATGTTTGAACAGGCAATCTATCCTTAGGTGGTGTTTCAATTATTGAGATATCCCTAATGCCAGACAAAGACATATTTAATGTTCGTGGTATAGGTGTTGCTGACAATGTTAATACATCAATATTTCTATATTTATCTTTGATTTTTTCTTTATGCTCTACGCCAAATCTTTGTTCTTCATCTAAAATCAATAGCCCCAAATCATGATATTTTATATCTCCACTTAATATTCTATGAGTGCCTATAATCATATCTATTTCGCCATTTTCAAGTTTCATTAAAATATCTTTTACCTGTGATTGATTTTTAAATCTATTTAATACTTCTACCCGAACACCAAAAGGCTCAAGCCTTTCTTTTGCAGTTCTATAATGCTGTTCAGACAAAATTGTTGTAGGACAAAGAAGTGCTATTTGTTTCCCATTGTAAGCACATTTAAAACAAGCCCTAAGTGCAACTTCTGTTTTACCAAACCCCACATCTCCACAAATTAATCTTTCCATCACTTTATCGTTTTCCATATCTTTATCAATATCATGAATAGCCATTAATTGGTCTGGTGTTTCTGCAAAACCAAAAGCATCTGCAAATTTCTTTTCAAGAAAATCATCTCTTTTGAAAGCAAAACCTTTTATTTGTTGACGCTCTTTGTAAATCTCGACCAAAGATATCGCCATCTCTTTAATGCTTGCCTTTACTCTATCTTTCAGCCTAGCAAATTCCCCGCCACCAAGTGAAGATAATTTTGGCTCTGTTTCACTTCCAACATAAGCAGATATTGTATTAGCCTCTTCACTTGGAAGATATAAAATATCACCATTTTTATATTCTATTACAAAATAATCTTTTTCAACATCTGAAATTTTAAGTCTTTCAATTTTAATACATTTTCCAATACCATGAAAAGAATGGACTACATATTCTCCTAATTTTGGTAAATAAAAAACTGAATGCTTACTCTTTGAAAAAGTGATATTTGTTGACCTAAAGAGCATATCGCAACCAACTGCAACAATGCCTTCTTTTAAAAATGAAAAAGAGTAAGGCATTGACAGAGTTGACAAATATATATTTCCTATTTCAAGTTTTTCATTTATAGAATAATTTTTCCATGCAAGTCCGTTTTCCGTCAAAAAACTTTCTAAATTATTTTTAAATCGCTCTTCGCCTGTAAAAAGTAATATTGCTTGATTTAAATTTTTGAAATCAATAATATCTTGTTTTAATGCTAAAAAATCTGTAAGATAACTTCTTTCTGCAACTCTTTCATTAAAATAATCAGGTTCTTCAATTTGAAAATTATCAAATATGAAATCAGATTTGTTATATAAATTTTCAAAATCTTCATAAAATTTATAATCATAAAAAGACATTGCACTATAACTTTGCTTTAAAAGTGTGATTTCTTCATCAATCATCTTCGGTTGATCAACAATTTTAATTCCATCTAAATCAAAAATATTATTTTCACCCAAAGGTAATTTTGAAATAAAAATGTCAAATTCATCTATTTTTTCAATATTTTTCATTGTATTTTCATCAAATACACTTATAGTTTCTATTAAATTATCAAAAAACTCAATTCTAATAGGTTTTTCATTAGTGGTTGTAAAAATATCTAAAATATCGCCCCTTAAAGCAAACTGTCCTGCTTGTGATACAAGTGATGTTCTTTCAAAACCTAAACCTACTAACTTTTCAACCAGATTTTGCAAATCAATTTCTTGATTTTTTTCAATATGGATAGGCTTAAACTTTTCTTTATCAAATTTAATTATCATTGAACATGGTAAAAATATAAGACCATCAATCTCTCCAGAAAAATATCTATTTAAACTTTTTACAAATGGCAAAAGATTTTTATCTTCTTCATCTTTACTTTCTCTCGCACTTGATATAATCTCTACCTTCTTCCCAAATGCTTCAAGCCCTCTTTTTATTTTCCCAGCACTAACAAAATTATTGCACAAAAAAAGTAGATGGTCAAATTGTTGTAATAAAACTATTTTTTCACCATCTCCTAATCCTGAAATTATTCTATTATTCTGTAAAACATTTTTTAAATCTAATTCTAAATATTTCAAGAAATTTTCTCCAATATCATATCGCCAGCATCTTTCACTGCTTTTTCAAATATATCCTCTTCGTCTAGTCTGATATTTGATAAAACATAATCTGCCAAATCTTTTGTTTCATCTCTGCCAATACCTACTCTAACTCTTTCAAATTCTTCACCTATATATGACACAATTGAGCGAAGTCCGTTATGCGTTCCTGATTTTCCTCTTTCCCTATATCTTATTTTTCCTTTTGGAAGGTCGATATCATCAACAGCAACGATAATTCTTGCATCTTTAAATTTATTTTTTAATAATACAACTGCTTCTCCACTATTATTCATATAAGTAGTAGGTTTAACAAGCATAATTGATTGTCCATTAAAAGTCCCTTGTCCAATTAAAGACTTATACTTTTCTTTTGATACATCTATTGACAACTTTTGTGAGAGATAATCAATTACTTTAAAACCTATATTATGAAATGTATTTTTATATTGGATACCAATATTACCTAGTCCCACTATAATTATCATTATAAATAACCTTCTTTATTTTAACATTTTTGCAAGTATTTTTAAACCTCTTGGTTTATTATTAAACTTTTTGGTTTTACTATTACACCTTTATTTATTTTACTTTTTTCAATATAACTATTACTTAATTGGCAGTCATTGCCAATTATACTATCCTTTATGACATTACCACAATTCAAAACAGCACCCTTTTCTATAATACTCATTCCTTCTATTACATTATTAGGATAAATTATAACCCCTGCTTCTATTTCTACATCTGCATCAATAAAAACAGTGTTTTGTCCATATATAATAACACCATTATTAATATGATAATTGATAATTTTATTATATAAAAGAGAACTTACATAATTAATTAGTTTTGCACTATCTACTTGTAATAATTTTTTCTCGTCAAATCCACTTACTGTTGCCCCTTGAACAAACTCTGACATACTTTTTAAGTATTCAGTTTTAACAATAAAACCTCTTGATAACTGTAAAAAATTCATTCCTTTAGATGAAAAATAATCAATAATTTTATTAAATGTGATTTTATCAAGCAATGGTGTATCAGAATAAAAAACTGCTATAATAGGTTTATTCGTATTTATAGATCTAACTTTATCAAGCAAATTATCGCAATCATCTATTACTTTTTGTTCACACTCACTTCCTGCTAAAAGAACCCAATCAATCATTTTCTTTCCACAAATTTTTAAGTATGGAAAATCTTTTACAAGTTCTTTATTAAACACCCTTGCAACAACAAACAAAACTTCATCTTTTATATAATCATGATTGATAGGTTTTAAAAGAGATTGTGGAAATAGCGAACTTTCCTCCTCTTCAACTTTATCAAGAGAGTCAAAATCAAATGAAACTTGATTTTCACTTACCATTAAATCAATTTCTTCAGTTTCCATATTTTAAGTATATATTTTTAAAAAATGTTTGTCAACAATTAATAGTATTAAAATGTCAAATTAAATACATTATAAAATTGTAAATATTTTATATAATATTTTTAAATATATTAAAATCATTTTATTTAATTATTTATTTATGCTATTATTTATTTATAAAAAGGAGAGATATATGATTAAAAAAATTAATCGAAAAAATATCTTAATAACATTTTTCGCTTTTTTACTTATTATTTTGTTATCTGTTTCATACATTCCTTTTTCAAGTTTTGCTGATGAAAATGAAACTGCTGAACAAGACCAAAATTCTCAAACAGAAATACAAAGAGATAACCTAATAGTTCAAGCATATAACAGAGAAGATTCTTTAATTTCATTAGAAAATCCTATAGATTATTCAGGTGGAAAGGCTTACACCATTAATTGGACTGATTTAAAAGAATTTTCTATTTATTATTCCCCTGACGAGTCAAATCCTCCTCCAATTAAATATGAAGAAGGCAAAGAAGAATTGCCAGAAAACATTATCTATACTATGAATATTTCTATTAGTTATCTTCAAGGTTATACTGATGAAGGAAACTTTAATGTTAGTGATACTATTACTCTTGAAAATGTTTATACAATTACCCAACATGGAGAAAATAGTTATAAAAATTTAATAACAAATAAATATAAATTAAATATTGATACAGGTGAAAGAGGAATTGACAAAACAACACAAGAAGTTGTTACTATAAAAGAATGGGGAATTTATCGTTTTACCCTTGATGTAAATGGATCTGAAGTCGTATCTGATTTCTTTGTTGTTCAACCCGACCTTTTAATATCAGAACAACCAAAAATAAACTATAGTATTGTAAGTAGTGATAATTCTATGCATGACTCATTTAATTTTTATCTTGAAAATGCTGATATTTACAAATATATTGATAAATCTGCCCTAGTTTGGTATGTAAAAGGTGAAGGAAAAGATGGAACAAAATATGCATTAACATCAAGCGATGTTGGGAAAGGAAACTTTACTGACTGCACTGCCTCTATTTATGAAAGCATTGATAGAACAGGCACAACATTTTATTTTAATGACAACGAAATCTCAGGTAAATGGCAAGTATGGTGTGAATATCAAAGTCATGGCACAGAAAGCCCAGTGCAAAGCAACCTTATAATTGAAGTAGAAACAGGTTTAACCATTGATGGTATGGTCGTTGTTTACATAATTATAGGTGCAGTTATATTATCAATTTTAATCGTAACCATAATTGCAGTTGTCCGAAAAAAGAAAGAAAAAGTATGGTAAAATTCATTTAAAAAAGAACATTTAAAAGAAATTAGTAAATGTTCTTTTTTTTATTTCATTTATACTACAACACATTATGCATATTAGCACCCATAAAATGAAGATAACTATGACAATAAAACTTTATTGTATCAAGTGATGCTAAAAAATCATTAACATTGTCTTCTGAAATATATAGTTTTATTCTTGCAATCTCCTGTCCTATTTCTTGAATAGATTTATGGTTTACTAAATAACACATATTTGATTCATCTTCATGCCACATATATTCTAAATTATCAACAGCCAAAACAACCTCAGTATTTTTCAAATTTTCTTTTTCATCAACAAGTTTTTCAATTTTATAACATTGTTTTTGGATTTCGGCTAGAGAATTTGAAACAAGTATATCTTCAGCAACACAAATACCTACAAGCAAAAGAAATATTAATATGAAATTGATGTAATGAAAAACTTTCATGCTTTCACCAACCTTTCAGTGGTAAAAGTTTTTCCTTCACCTATTTTAAATTGAATATATGCCTGTCCAGTTTGGTCAACTGTCAAAAGAAGAACATCTTTTAATCTAACTTCTTTCTTATTTGAATTTTCTTTTATTAATTTCATCACTTTTTCTTCAGAAAAACCTGCAAGAGCAATATTTTCTTTTATTATTTTTCCTTCACTAACAAGAACTATAGGCAAATAACCATCTTGCACATTATTATTCAAATCACCATTTGTTGCAGGAGAAAATTCTGCTTTTGGCATCACACTAACCTTTCCATTTGTTTCCATTATTGCGTATTGTATTTGTGATATGTTAAAATATCCACATTCACGAAGTGCCGCAAACAAGTCATCTGTCGAAAGGTTTAATTTTTTCATTGCATTATAATCTATACCTTTTGGATTAATTATTATAACAGGTTTTCCACTAATTATTTTAGAAAATTTTTGACTGTTTCGACTAATTAGTGTCAAAACAAAATGCAATACAACTAAAGTTAATAAAGGCACAATCCCATGTAATACTGGAACGGCGACCTCTGCCATTGGTATTGTTGCTAAATCTGCAATAATAAGAGTTAAGACAAGTTCAAATGGTTGCATTTGACCTAATTGTCTTTTCCCCATCAACCTAAAAACCAAAAGCACAATTAAATATATAATTATCGACCTTATTATTATTGTTAACATATTTTTAGTATAAACATTTTTTATATTTTATACTATTTTGCTGTTTTTGTTTTTAATTTTATAGGTTTAAATTTCTTGCTTGCTTTTATAACAAATGCTTTAATATCAATTAAGTTAAATACTCCAGCAAGCAAAACAAATGACCCTACGCTTACAATTCCACCAATCATAAGAGTTATAAATAACGGAAAAATAAAATCACAAAGACTTACTACAAATCCTGTCAATGCTGCTGATGGGATAGAAAGCAAAACCACCTTAACAACTGATTGCATTATCTTAAAATCTGATTTTGTTTTTCTTTTTAACAAAATTATATTTAATATTGCTGTAACTAAATAATTTAAGCCCATCGCCCATATTAAAGCATTTATTCCAATTAGTGGTGGTAAAAACCAAAGTGCCAAAAACATTACTACAGCACCTATCAAAAAATTTATAAATGATTTATTTTCTAGACCTAAAGAATTTAAAAGTCCTGAGGTTATATTTGTAAGTCCTAAAGGAACAAGAACCCATGCTGCAGACTGAAGAAGAGTCCCACTTAAAATATTATCATATAAAAACACTCCTGCCAGTTCTCCCATACCTAAAAATGCAGGCACAAATAATGCCGATATAAATAATGAAAAAAATATAGATGATGAAATCCTTGATGATATGTGCGAATGATCATTTTGGGCTACTGCTTTTGAAATATCAGGTATAAGCGCCGTTGAAAGTGAACCTATTATTGTTGTTGGTATATATAATAATGGCATTGTCATTCCGACTGCAACACCATATAAACTTAAAGCCTGAGAACTTGTATAACCAATTGTCATCAATCTGGCAGGAACAATTAAAGCAATTAATGGTTGAATAAAAGAGCCAGCAACTCTCATAGTCGTAATAGGAGTAGACTGTTTTACTAAAGGTTTAAAGCATTCTTTTTTAAATTTCCCAATCTTTCCCCCATAATAAAAGAATAAAAGAACAACGAAAATCATTGAAAGAAAACATGCTATAGTCATTGACCATGCAAGGTTTAACGCATTTTCTATTGCAGAAAAAGAAGCACTTATAAATAGAACACCAAGCACAATACGAACTACTTGCTCATAAAATTCGCTAACACATAAAGCAAAATAGTTACCTCTCCCCCATAACGCCCCTCTAAAAACACAATAAACAGAAGAGAATATTAAACTTGGAAGCAAAATTATCAATATCTCTATACATCTAGCCTCTGTAAATATTTGAGCAAAAAGACTTTTAAATAATAATACCACTAAACATAAAATTAATGATAATAAAAGCGTAAATACTAATGATACTGCAACCAAAGAGCCTTCCTTTTTCTCTTCTTTATTTGCAATATAACTTGCATTCATTCTTGATATAATTAAAGGTATACCACTTGATACAACTGCCATCAATACCATAAATACTGATGATGCGACTTGATATAAACCTACACCTTCTGCACCTACAACACGAGATAAAATTATTCTAAAAATAAAACCTGCAACTCTAGTCAAGAAAGAAAAAAATGTGATAAGTGCCACTGTTTTAAATAATGATTTCATATTCTCTCCTCATATATGTTATTAAATGTGAATAAAATTTAATACTTATAAATGAGGTTATTATGAAAAAATTTTTAAATGAATTTTATATTGTTCAAAAAAAAGATACTATAGATAGCATTGCAAAAAAATATGATGTAAATGCAATGACTATTTTAATAACAAACAACATAACACCCAAAATGCTTAAAGAAGGGATGCTTCTTTATATTAAAAATAAAAAGTAGTCTTAACTTTGATTTTTTTTCTTTTTATGGTTAAATTTTGAAAAAAACTTTTTAAAGTAACTTTCAATTTCCTTATTATATTTGCTTGATAAATAAATTAAACAAACAGCAAATATTATTAAAGCACCCCACACAATAAGTCCCCAACCTGTGAAAGGAATTATATCTCCACTTGAAAAATAACTTATCAAAAATATTCCTATTGGCCTTGAAACAAGTTGTGTTAACATAAAAAAAGTCCAACTCATATCTGTAAGACCTGCAACTAGACATAAAATATCATCTGGAAAAAGAGGCAAAAGCATCATAATTACAAAAGAATATTTATAATTATTTAAAAAAGCAGTCCATTTCTTTTGTGCATTCTCGCCAACCATAAAAACAACAAGTTTCTTTCCAAACACCCTTCCTAGGAAAAAAGCCACTGCACTTCCTAACAAAATTCCAGCAAGTGAAAGAAGACCTGATTGAAATGGCCCATAAATCAGACTTCCAGCAATTACTAGAATGGGTGAAGGCAACGGAATAAACGTAACTTGCAAAAATTGAAATGTTGTAAAAGCAAATCTTCCCCAAAAACCAAGACTTAAAATCAAATTCTTTAACTTTTCAACCGAATTTAATTTATCCCATAAACCTGTCCATACCAATACAAAATAAGTTAAAACTAAAAAAGAAGTTATTGATAATATAACAAAAAGTATTCTTAATATTTTTTTTGTTAAACTTAATTCATTCATTATTTTATTATGAAACTAATTAAAATTATTATGCTTTTTTAATTTTATTTCAAGAAATATTTATTTGAATTTAATTAAATTTTTTATCAATTATTTTATTTTTATTTTCTTTATTTAATCAATAAATAGAATAAATCAACATTAAATACAAATAATATTTCAAGGAGTTTAAAAGATGGAAGAAAAGGTTAAAACAAAAAGTAATAAATCATCTATTTTATGGCTTTTAAGTGTGTGCTTTATTGCTGTCGGATTACTTTTATTTTGTCAATTTTATTTTGGAGATGCAATAAGTGATAAAACAACGTTCTATGAAAATACTCATGTAAATGGAATTGATATATCAGGTATGACTAAAGATGATGCTAAAAATTTATTAAATACAACATTTGCACAAAATAAAAACAATATAAAAATTACCCTTAAAAGTCCCTCAAAAGAATGGGAAATAAGTGGAAAAGATTTAACTTTTGTTGGAGAATTTGATAAATCTCTTGATAATATATTGCAATACGGCAGAGATGGAAACATTTTTAATAAAAAGAAAATCGAAAATCAAATAAAAAAGGAAGGACTTAACGTGAATATCCCCTATCAAGATTTACTTGGTGGAATTGATAGCCAGATTGAGATAATTGCAAACGAAATCGAAATATTGCCAACCTCATCTTCAATAATTTTTAATCCTAATAGTAAAAATATGTTTTCAATTAATCCCTCTGCAAAAGGATACATATTAGATAGAAATTTGCTTGAAAAAGAAATTAACGATGCACTTCAATATAATGAAAGTTTTGTTATTAATTTGCCTATTCAAGAAATTACCCCAAACGAAAATTTAGAAGATATGATAAAACAAATAAAACTTCGTTCTAAATTTACAACAAACTATGCAAAATCTTCAGAAAATCGAAAAACAAATATTAAAACAGCATTGAAAAATTTTAATGGAATGATTGTTGAACCAGGACAAGAAATATCTTTTAATAAAACTACTGGTCCTAGAAATAATAACAATGGTTATAAAAATGCAAATATTATTTTTGATGGAAATTATATATCTGGTGTTGGTGGTGGTGTTTGCCAAGCATCTACAACCCTCTATAACGCATTACTTCTCGCTGATATTGAAATCTTACAAGTAACACACCACTCACTACCTGCTTCTTACGTTCCTTTATCTTTTGATGCTATGGTAAGTGAAGGCTATGCAGACCTTGTATTTAAAAATAATCTTGACACACCTATTTTTATAAAAACTATTTGTTCAAATGAAGAAGTATCAGTTGAAATCTATGGTCAACCATTTGATGATGATATTACTATCAAAACAAAAAGTGAACTTGTTAAAGTTCTACCTCATGGTGGAGATAATATCATAACGGATACAAAAGGAGAATATTCAAATAAAGTCCTTTACAAAGGCGAATATTATAGACTGAAGTTTCCACAAGAAGGATATGAATCAAAGGGATATATCCAATATATCAAAAATGGAGAAATTATTGAAGAAAAATTAATACGGCATGACCACTATCGTCCACAAGACGGAATTATTGTGGAAGGTAATGCGACTCTTGAAGAAGGTATGACACTTCCAAGCAATGGAGTAAAATATATTTCACCTCAAAAAGTTACACAAACCACTATTGATAATGCTAAAAAGAAATGGAAAGTTGATAATTAAATTTTAATAAAAAAAGAACTTTATAAACTTGAAAAGTTCTTTTTTTTCTTTTTTTTATTATAAATATTTTAACTTTCCTTCAACGGCTTCTATAAGTTCTTTTTTATCATTACTTAAATTACCATCAAAAATATCGCTTAACAAACTTTCTAAAATCGGCTTATATCTATTTGGTTTAACGGTAGGATAATTTTTCTTTATATCTTCTCCTGTAATTTTCAAATCTTTGATTGATACAATCAATTTATGTGAAATGATATACTTATAAAAGAATTGATATTTATTTGCTAAATACTTTGATTTATGTGATAAAAGTAAATAAATGTCAGGGAAATTATTGAAATATTTAAAAAAATATGGCTTATTTTGCTGATGATTTAATGCTTCATAATAACCTGAAAGAATATTAATATATTGCTCAACCATTTTTTTATTTAATCCAAATGATTCACTTAAAATTAAATTTAAATAATATGAAATTGAAATTGGATTTACTGTATCAATAACATCAATTAAAAATCCCTGTGATTTATGCTCTACCTTTTTTACCATTTTAAACTTTATCTTTTGACAATCAATACCAAAAATAGGCCATATCCCTGCTTTATTAAATAACTTTAATGCTTTCATATACGCATTTGGTTTTGAAATATTCTTATATTTATTTGGACTATGTAAAATTCTAGTAATTTCATATATTACACGCTCACCAGAAATATCTCGAAGATTATTTTTATATTTTATAGCCGATTGCAAAGTTTGTTTATCTATTTTAAAGTTTAATTCACATTGAAATCTAAATAATCTTAAAATTCTTAATCCATCATGACTTAATACTTCTTCTGGTGTTTCTACTGTTTTCAAGATTTTATGTTTTATATCGTTTATACCATCATAAAAATCTAAAATTTTATCATTTTTTATATCATAATAAATTGCATTACAACTAAAATCACGGCGTTTTGCATCTTCTTTTACATCTTTGATAAACTGAACCTTTTCAGGTAAATGTTGACCTCCGTTTGGATAATAATCTTTTCTAAATGTTGTATATTCATATTTTTCATCTTTGATAGAAATTAATGCACTTCCAAGGGTTTTGCTTTTTATTTTAACTTTAAAAGCAGTATCCTTTAATAATTGTTCAATCTCATCGACAGTTAATGCTGAACAAATATCCACATCATCTTTTTCTATTTGCATAATTGTATTTCTAATAAATCCCCCCACAACATAAAGTTCACATGGAAATAATTTCGCAAGTTTTTTTAGATTTTCAGATATTTCTATAAGCATTTTTATTACACCTCTTTTAAATTTTCAATTAAATAAACCTATCTTTTTATAGAATACTTTATTTGACAAGCAAAGTCAAATCTATTTTAGAATAAAGTTGACATTTATATAATAATAAATTATACTTATGTGTATAAATATATAATGAAACATAGGAAGGTATGAAAAGAAAAAAAATTGAAATTGATTATCCAATTATTTTAAAACAGGCAACAAAGTTTAAACAGAACTTGTCAATGAATGAAAATTTGACAACTCTTTTTTACACTCTTAAGGCAATTGAAGATAATAAAAATATTTTAGAAAAATTGAAAAACAAAATTCATTTTAAAAGAAAAGAAAAAGAAGATAAACCAGCAGTACCGATAGATGTTGAAAGATTTGAAACTGATGTTTTGACTGGACTTAATAAAGAACAAATTGAACAGCGAAAAAATGCTAATCTTATCAATAAAACTAAAGTAAAATCTTCTAAATCTTATGGTGCAATTTTTGCTAAAAATATTTTCACTTTTTTTAATATGTTATGGGCAATAATTGCTGCCGCTTTAATTGCAGTAGGCTCTTATAGCGATTTAATTTTTATTTTTGTAATTATTGCAAACACTGCAATCGCTATTATTCAAGAAATAAGAGCAAAAATAACTGTTGAAAAATTATCTATTGTAACTACCCCACTGGTCAAAACCTTAAGAGAAGGTAAAATAATTGAAATTCCTTCTGACCAACTACTTTTAGATGATGTTATTATTCTTTCAAATGGAAGTCAAATTCCTTCAGATTGTAAAATTCTAGAAGGAAAAGTTGAAGTAAACGAAAGTTTACTTACAGGCGAATCTAATGCTATAGAAAAGTCAACTGATGCTATGCTATTATCTGGAAGTTTTATTGTAACAGGTCAATGTTATGCTAGAGTCGAACGAATTGGTAAAGATAATTACATTTATCAAATGGCTAAAAAAGCAAAAGAATTTAAAGCACCACAATCAAATTTGTTTAAAGACTTGAATAGATTTATTAAATATATTGGTATTGCTCTTGTTCCAATTGGTATATTAACTTTCTTAAAAGAATACACTCAACCAGGTTCTACTATAAAAGAACAAATTACAAACACTAGTGGCTCGCTGACAAGTATGATTCCTGCAGGTATGTTTCTTCTAGTAACACTTGCTCTTGCAATAGGTGTAATCAAACTTGCAAGGAAAAAAACTCTTGTTAAAGATCTATACTCTATTGAAATGCTTGCAAGGACAAACGTCCTATGTCTTGATAAAACAGGAACTATCACAGACGGAACTATGAAAGTTGTTGACTTTATGACATATACAAAAAAGAGAAAATCAAGCATAAAGAAAATACTTTCAAACATTTTAAATGTTCAAAAAACAATTAATGCAACTTCTAGTGCTATGATTAAAGAGTTTGGAAGAAATAATGACTACACGGCTTTAAACATCGCAGAATTCTCATCTGAACGTAAATATTCAATCACACAATTATCAAACCATAAAATTTATTTTTTAGGTGCTTCTACTAGAATAGGTTGTGCTTTGACTCAGGAACAACTTGAATATATAAAGGCACAACAAGAAAAAGGGCTTCGTGTTCTTGCTCTTGCAGAACAAGATGGCGGAAAGTTTGATAAAAAAATGACTGGCGAAAAGTCTGTTTTACTTGCGTTAATTATAATTGAAGAGCATATTCGTGAAGATGCTGTTGAAACTATTCAATGGTTCAAAGATAATGGTGTTGACATTAAAATTATATCAGGAGACGACCCTGCAACTGTATCAAAAATTGCACAACGTGTTGGAGTAGAAAACAGTGATAAATATATTTCTTTAGAAAACTTTAGTCTGAAAGAAGTTGAACAAATGGCTGACCAATTTACTGTATTTGGCAGAGTTACTCCAGAGCAAAAATATACAATAATCAAAGCACTTAAAAATAAAGGGAATGTTGTCGCAATGACTGGCGATGGAGTAAACGATACCCTTGCCCTAAAAGAAGCAGATTGCTCTATCGCAATGGCTGATGGAAGTGAAGTAGCAAGAAGTATTTCTAAATTAGTTTTACTTGAATCAAATTTTTCATCATTACCATCAGTAGTTAAAGAAGGAAGACAAGTAGTTAATAATGTTCAAAATTCTTCATCATTATTCCTAATGAAAACATTCTTTGCAATAACGTTGACAATAATTACACTATTTATACAAGAACCTTACCCATTTAAACCAAGTATGATGCTACTTATTGAAGCATTTGTTATCGGAATTCCTTCATTCCTATTAACATTTGAACCTAATACAAAACCTATTCGAGGGAATTTTATACCTCAAGTATTAAAAAGGTCATTACCGAGGGCTTTATTAATGCTTATCAATGTTTTAATCATTCTTGTATTAAATTCAAGAGGAGATACATTATCTCCTGATGAATATAGAACCCTTTGTGTATTAATTTTAACTTATACAGGATTTTTAAATTTAGCAACACTTTGTTTCCCTATGACACTAATACGAGGGTTAACACTTGCGATATCATTTATTTGTATCACTGGTGCAATTATTGCTTTGCCAAATCTATTCTCGATAACATCTAGTTCATTTACCGTTTTAGTTACATTCTTTGCAATAATTCTTGCTTCAATCATTGTAATAGCATTAATTAAACTTAATAAAAAAAGAATAGATAAATTACGTGATAAAGTAATAAGCCTTTTACAAAAACAATAATAAAAAACACGGCATTTATAGATAAGATACCTAAATTCTGAAAAAGCCGTGTTTTTATTATTCAAAATGTGTTATTAAATAAAATTATTTAAAATATTATTCTTATTTTATAATTAATATCCTTAATTTATACAAAATTTTATATATTAAACTAAAAAGAAGACCCTTAGGTCTTCTTTTTAATTATTTTGAACATAATCATATAATGCATAGGTATTTGCTCTAATAGTGATTTTTGTAATTCTAGGTTTTATTTTTACTTCTCCATCAGCATAGCAATAAGCACCAAAATAGAAAGTTAATTCACTATCCTTATCTTCTGTATTGATTGAAAAATATACATCATTATATCTTAATTCATAAGCACTAGAATTTCTTTTTGAATAACATATACTTCCATCAGCATTATATATTCTTTGGTCAACACCAAAATGCATACGTATATAATTATCTCCAACAAGATTTTTAAGATAAGAACTCATTCCACTTCCTACGCCATTCTCATAACTAGAATAAAAATCTTGTGTTGTTTCTTCAACTGTATAAGCACCAAGTGCACCTGTAAAAATTCCAGTAAGATACGATGTTTGGAATGTATTCAAATACAAATCATAAAATTCGTCATAATTTTCATCACCAGAAACATAAGTTTTTGTTGTATTTCCTTTTATAACAACCTGATAACTAGAAGCCTCTTCAATAAAGAAAGGTTTTAAGTCCACTTTTACACAAGCAAGAGTAATAATAATAACAGATAAAGCAAAAACAATTGCAGAAATTATTGATAAAGATATTATTCTTTTACGTTTTCTTTTTCTAATATATTCATCACTCACTGATTGCAAAATTTCATCTTCAGATCTATTTTGAGTAATTTCTGTATTTGTTTCACTCATATTTTATTCCCCTTTCTTATCAGTTTTATTTTCTTTATTTTGTTTATCTGTTTTATCTTGCTTTGTAACTTTTAATTTATCACTTAATTTCTTTTTTGTTTTTGTTTTTTCTTCTGTTGTTTTTGTTTCTTGTGTTCCATCAAGCATTAAATCTTTAACTTCTAATTCTTTATTATTATTTATATCATCTGATTTTGTTTCTTGCCTCTTTTCTGGAATAACAATTTCTAGTCCTTTATTTAATTCTTCTTCAACATTTTCTTGCTTATTTTCTGGATTTGGTTCTTCCATATATGCTTTTTTAATTGCATCAAATTCTTCTTGGGTAATAATTCCATTTGCTAGAAGTTTCTCCCCTTCTTGCAATTTTTTCTCAAGCATAAGTTTTCTTTGTTCCTCTGCTTGTGCTTTTCTTATTTGTGCTTCCTTTTCACGTTGTTCTTTATCACGTTTTTCCATGAATTCAGAAATTTCTTTTGCACTCTTTCCTTGCATCAACATATCTACTTCATCTTTATTTATAGTTTCTTTATCAAGAAGAAGTGCTGCCATTTCATTTAATAACGAAACGTTATCATTAAGCAATTTTCTTGCTCTTTTATAATTGTAATCAAGAATTGCTCTTACTTCATCATCTGCTTCAGCAGCAAGTTTTTCAGAAAAGTCATTTTTTGTTTGATAATCTCTACCTATAAACACTTGTTCTGAAGAATCTAAACTTAAGAATCCAAGATTTTTACTCATACCCCAGTTATAAACCATGTTTCTTGCAATCTTTGTTGCTTGATTTATATCACTTGAAGCACCTGTAGTAATATCCTTAAATGTTATTTCCTCGGCAATACGTCCACCCATGCAAACAGCAATTTCGTCCATCAAATAATTATAAGTTCTATAAGAGTTGTCATTTTCTGGTCTTTGCATTGTATAACCACCTGCTGCACCTCTTGGAATGATAGAAACCTCTTGAACTTCATCAGTATGCTCAAGTTTCTTTGCAAGTATTGCGTGTCCTGATTCGTGAATAGCAGTTATTTTTCTGTCATGTTCAGTTACTAATCGAGATTTCTTTTGTGGTCCCATTGTAACTTTATTTATTCCTTCTGTTATATCTGACATTATAATTTTAGGTCTTCCTGCTCTTGCTGCAAGAATTGCTGCTTCATTAAGCATATTTTCAATATCTGCACCTGTAAATCCTACTGTAATTTTAGCAAGTGTTTTAAAATCCACATTCTCATCTACAGGTTTATTTCTTGCATGAATTCTTAAAATGCCCTCTCTACCCTTTACATCAGGAATATTTACATAAATCTGTCTATCAAATCTGCCTGGACGTAATAGTGCTGGGTCAAGAACATCTGCCCTATTTGTTGCTGCCAAGATTATAATTCCTTCATTAGGCTCAAATCCGTCCATTTCTACTAATAATTGGTTAAGGGTTTGTTCTCTTTCATCATTTCCACCACCAAGACCTGCACCTCTTTGACGACCAACAGCATCAATTTCATCAATAAACACAATGCATGGCTTGTTTTTCTTTGCTTGTTCAAATAAATCACGGACTCTTGATGCCCCGACTCCGACAAACATTTCAACAAAATCAGAACCACTTATTGATATAAATGGAACATTAGCCTCTCCAGCAACTGCACGAGCAAGTAATGTTTTTCCTGTCCCTGGATGTCCTACAAGCAAAACTCCTTTAGGAATTCTTGCACCAAGGTCGGTAAATTTCTTTGGAGCCTTTAAGAAATCAACAATTTCTTTAAGTTCTTCTTTTTCTTCGTCAGTTCCTGCAATATCTGAAAATTTTACCTTACTTGTTGTATAAGCCTTTGCTTTGCTTTTCCCAAAGCCCATTGCCCCTTTACTTGAACTATTTAAAAGTCTAAATATCATCCAAACAAGGAATAAGCCAAATGCTATATAGAGAATTGGATAAACAATATCCCACCAATTAACTCCATCAACACCCTTTCTTATAAGTATTTTTGCATCTTCTGCCAATGATTGATTTTTTTCATTTATTAATTTAAGAGTTTCTGCTAAAACATCATCTCCACTTTCATAATAAATATAATAATCTGAATAATTAGGGAAATTCCCTGTAAACTCTGAGCCTTCAACTAAAAAATAAATTATATTATCTTTATAATAGATTGCTGCAAGTTGTTCTTTTTCACCATCTGCGTTTTCATGCATTCCATTAACAAGTTCAGTTATCTCTTCCATGTTTCTATCAAGATAAACACCTTTATAGCCATTGTTTGAGAAAATCAAAACTATTAATAATATAATTATAAACGCTATAACTAAATAAGACCATCTAAATTTTGGTTTTTGTTCGTTCACAATGCCTCCTTTAAAAATGCTACAAGTTATTGTATCATAAAAAAAATTTTTACACAACCAATCAAAGGACATTTTTGAACAATTTAACAAAATTTAATTATCTTTTGACAAAATTAGTCAGGTTGAATTATTAGTGATAATTTAAAATTAACAAAATTTATAAAATTGTCTATATCCTCAATTTTTTCTATATACTTTTTATATTCTTTTCTGTTGTCGTTAAAAAATTTTTCATTTATGCTTATTACATCTGTTTTATTCTCACGAAGAACTTTTAGTGCATTCGTAAACTGTTTTTTTATTTCTTTATCTAATGCTTTTTCAACTTCTTCAGTAATTTCACTGAACTCAGTATTGATAACAACAGTCTTATGATTACCTTTTACTTCAACGAGTTCTAGCCCTAAAATTAATTGAGCAGAAAAAATTGGAATATCGTTTTCAAATTTTGTGTTTATTAAAACCTTCTTATTTTTTATTTTATAACTTAAATCAAATTTTTGTCCATTTAATTCAATATCTTTTATTGATATTATTTGATTTAATGCTTTTTTATTTAATAAATTTATTCCATTAAGTTCGTCTATGGTCAACAAATCAACCATTTTCCCTTCTTTAAGTAATACTGCTTCGCCTTCATTAATTATAGTTTTTTTAGATTTTGACTCTTCTTGATTATTTGAACTACCTTCTGCATTTGCAGTTGATCCCTGTCCTCCACCTTTTGCTGAGTCTGATGTCATTTGTAAATCTTGTTTTTCATCTTCTACCTTTAAATATCCGATTATTGAAGACTTAACCTTCTTATAATATCCCTTATAAAAGGCTTCAAGTGAAGTATCGGTAACATATATATTATTTGCATTAAAGCCTATAAGTTGTTCAAGTTTTAAGCCTATTTTTTCTTCCAAACTTTGTGAAGACTCTAAAAGTTCTTTTGCTGACGTGCTTGAACACACAAAAACTGTATTCTCTGGAAGCGATGCAACTCTACTTAAATAATCTATATAACTTGCAACATCTTCTTGCAACAATTCCTTACTAACAACTGTTGTTTTTGCATGTGCAAGTCCTATTTTTCTTCCCATACTAATTTGTGCCTTATATAGTGCTTCAGCAACCGTTTCTCCCCTCCCAGTAATGATTGAAGTCAATTCTTTATATGTTTGATTAGGAGTTGGAATAAATGTCAATAAGGAAATCTCATATTCTTCATTTGTCTTATCAATTCCTATAGCAGTAACAACTCCTCTATTCCTATTTTCGCCTGGAGAATATATTGCAAGAGGTGTAAAAAATATAAGAATTATAATTAAAACTATAATTACAGGTTGTTTACACCATTTTTTAACTTGTTCTTTCATGTTTTTTTCTCCTTGTTACTAGAATTATAATTAAACATATAACTGGAAAAATGTAATTTACAAAAAGCCCAAGCCAAGGCGACCAAACTTGAGATGAACCAACCAAAATTTCATATTTTCCTATAAATACATAATATAAAATTCCAAATATTACATCAAATACAACAACTGAATAGATTTTACTTAATTTTGGAAAAACATTTAAAAAACAATCACAAAACGCATAAGCATAAATTTCGAGTTGAAAAAGGGTTATAAACATTATTGTAAGCATTGCAATTATATCAAGTCTTCCTATTGCATTAAACTGAACAGAAAAAACAAGAATATCTGCAAGTGCATTATTGTGCATAAATGCAGTTACCTGATATTTAGCATAAAATAAAAAGAATAATGCAAGGATTAATAACATTCCTATTAAAGAATAAAGATATAATTGCTTTTCTTCTCCTTTTTTAATTTGTATTTTATCAATTATAATAAAAAGAAATATATAATCGCCAAAAGAGAATATATGTGAATAAATAGAAGTAAAAAACTCGTTAGGAGTGCTAACAAAAAAGAAAGGCATAGATAAATCTGTAAATAAAGAGAAAGCAAGGCAGGCAATAAAACCAACTAATACAGCCCATTTTAACACCTCCATTGTTCTAGTAAATGCCCTAACTCCAGAAACAATTGCATGATTAATAACAGGCAATCCTGATATTATGATTAACCAAATAATTTCATCTTGATAAATTTGTTGCTTAAAATATACATAAGTTATACTAAATACTAACAAACATTTGAAAATAAAGTAAACCACAAATATTAAATAAATTATTTTGGTAACTATTGGTGATAGTTTTTTTGATAATATTTCACTTAATTTTTGTTCCGGATAAAGGGTTTTTAATTTTATAAATATCGGCAAAACTAAAATATCAAAGATAAATAAAATTACAATAGCAAAAAAAGCATCTGCTTTTGCCTCTTCAAACATTAAAGATGGCAAAAGCAAAATTTTATTAGCAAAAATGCACATTAAAATCAAAATACATGCTTGTTTTACACTAACACTTTGCTTTGTCATAGTTTCTCCTTTTTCTCTGGGGAAAATGATTTAGGTCGTTCTTTCATATATGGTATAGGCTCTGTCAAAATTCCATCTTTCAAATCTTCAGGTATTCGTGGACCATAAGGTGCTAAATAAGGAGTCCCATAACTATCAATAGTATTTAAATAATTAAGTAAATAGACAAACCCTGCAATCATTCCTACAAGTCCTAATGAACCCCCTAAAATTATAAAAATAATTTGCAATACTGTAACTTGTGATGATTGTTCTGGAATTGTATATAATGCAATTTTAGATAATGCCACTATAATTACACCAGGTGGAGAAATTAACCCTGCTTTAACTCCTGTATCCCCCAAAATTAACGCACCTACCACAGATGTTGCAAGACCTAAATAACTTGGAAGACGCAGGCTGACTTCATAAAGAATTTGGAATAATAAGAATATAAATAAAATTTCCAAGAAAGGAGTGAAAGGAAGACCTTGCGTTGTATCTGCTATGGTTATCAAGAAATTTAAAGGTAATATATTATAATGATATATCTGCAATGCTAAATAAACTCCAGGGGCAACCAAAGCAATTAAAAGACCTAATAATCTAATAACTCTCACAATACTCGAATAATGATGATTTGTATAATAATCATTACTATTTTGCAAATCTTCAATAAGGACAAATGGAACTGTTAAAACAATAGGAGAATTATCTACAATAATCGCCACCTTCCCTTCCAATAACTTCGCAGTAACAATATCTGGCTTTTCAGTATTACCTATCTGTTTGAAAAGAGAGTTTGGTCTTTCTTGCAAAAATTCTAATATGTAATAAGAATCAACGATTCCATCAATCTTAATTTCTTGAATTTTCTTTGTTACATGATGAATAATTCTTTTATTTGCTATACCATTCAAATATGCAATTACAACTTTCGTCTGCGTTTGCGAACCAACCCTCAATGTTGTAAGAACTAAATTTTCAGTTTTTAATCTTCTCCTTAAAAGAGTAATATTGGTCTGCATATCTTCTACAAATCCTTCTCTAGGCCCTTGAATGACTGGCGATGTTGGAGGCTCTGTTGGTGTCCTAGTTGGAAATTTGAACAAATCTACTGAAATACATTCTTCAGAAAAATTTGTGATTATTATGACACGTCCATCTAATATTTCTTTTATTATATCTTGTTCTTTAATTGATTTAATATCAGAGCATTTGATTATCTTCTCTTTTAAAATTCTTATTGATAATTTATCATCAAATGTTTGCAATGGGAAATAAATAGCACTTGATAATAAATTTTGGTCAATAATGCTTTTTAAATAGACCATTCCTACCACTTGTCCATCTTTTTTAAAAAATCTATATGCAAAATCACTACTTTCATTTAAAGTAGTTTTTATTTCTTTAATTTTTTTACTAACATTAAAAAAAGACATACTATTTTCCTTTTATTTTTTAGTATGTCTTAATAATTTTAATTTTATTAATTTTTTTATTCCGTTTCTAAATCAACATAGGTAATATTACCATCAAAAATATTATATTCATCTATACTCATTGGCGATGCTCCAATATTACTGCTATTATTATAAATTAATGAAATATCAACTGTAAATATATATTGATCTGTTTGAGTTACATATTCAACATCAAAATCAATTATCTCATAACTACTACCATCAATATATACATAAAACTTTTCAAGTTCTTCTTCTCCATAGATTGAAAGTATTTTTGATTGACTATCAAATGTAATTTTTGAAAATTCTTTTAACTTATGAATTACTTTAATTTGTTGGGCATTTGATTTGTTGCTTTGTTTGTAACTTTTGTTATTTGAATAAGCAACTACATAAAATTCTCTTTGGCCACCATTAATTGTTTGAAGGTCAAGCGTGAATTCTGTTGTTTGATATGATATAATATCGTTTTCATTATTATAAAAAACCTTATAATAATCTGCATTATCAACTTGCGACCAAGACAAACTTCCTTTTTCTTCATCGTAATTTAAAATTGGAGAATCTAAATATGTGTAAACATCCCATGATATTTCTTTGCTATACTGACTATTGTTGCCATCATTATCACTTAAATAGCAAGTTGAAACTATATATGTTTCTCCTATTTTAACACCTTCTTCAATAAGTTCTGACAAAGACATAATATTATTTTCACTATCAACTATAATTTCATTATTTTGACTATCAACAAATTTAAAACGATATGCTTTATAATTATCATTCGCTGTTGTTGAAATATAAATATTATGTCCATCATCAAGAATTTCTACTTTTTCAGGTGAAAAAACATTATAATTTAAAATAAATGCTGTAACAATTCCTCCTAATGCTAGAATTCCTACAACTACTGATAATACTATAATTAATATTTTATTATTCTTTATTTTCATTTCTAATTATAGTATAGTCAAAAACAACTAATTTTCAAAACATTTTTTCTAATAAAAAGAAAAACAATATTGACAAAATTATATAAATGTGATATCCTATTGATAGTTAATTGGAGGGGTTATGAATTTTGAATATATGACATCATCTCAAATTGCAGCATTAATTTTAGGAATTGTTTTTTCTATCATTGCTGTAGCAACAACTTTCTTGGCTTTTAAATACGCAAAAAAATTTAATTCTTTTGTAAAAGCAATCTCAATGGCACTTGTTGCACCATTCCTTGCTATGATTGCTTGGTTATTCTTAATTTTCAGTTTCTTAGATGGTTTCAGAAAAGATGAAGTATTAAATATTATCATTTCAATTTTAATTGCACTTTTCATTTGCTGTATGATAATTTTAATTGCAAAAGCACTTTACAACAAAAATAAAGATAAATTCATTGAAGAAGAGGAAGATGAAGAACCTGTTGATGATTCTTTAGAAACAATCGGCGATGAAAATGAAGAAGCACCTGTTCAAGGCGAAACATTATTGCTTACAGATGCAACAAAAAAAGAAATTGAAAACACTGAAACAGACAATGTTGTTGATAGTGAAGAAGTTGTTGAAGAAAAAGAAACTGAAAATATTTCTAAAGAATTAAATACTGAAGAAACTGAAGTCGATGATAAAGAAGAAATTGCTGAAAATAATGAAGCATCAGAAGAAGATGACAATTCTGAAACAGAAGATACTGAAGATGTTGCAAAACAAGATGAAAATAATGATGATATAGTTGAAACAACAGAAGAAGATATCAATAAAGAAACTAACGAGACAGATGAAAAATCTGATGAAAATGTTTCAACAGAAGTTTCTGAAGATAATGATGATACAGATGATGACGATGATAAAGAATTTCAAGAATTTTTAGATAGCCTAAGAAAAAAGATTGATTCAGAAGATAATGACTCAAATAAATAATAAATTAATCAAAAAAAGAACCACCCTTTCTAAAAGTGGTTCTTTTTAATTAAAAAACTGCCCTTGCTAAATTAAGAGCAGTTTTTATTTTTAATTTACTATGAAATATTTTATTTTACTTTACAATAAAATTTACTATTCTATTAGGAACATAAATTTCTTTTACAATACTTTTTCCTTTTATTGTATTTGCAACAACATCATTTATTTTTATCATATTTAAAATTTCTTGTTGAGAAAGAGTTGGGTTAATATTTACTCTTGCTATTATCTTGCTGTTTACCTGAACAGCAATTTCTACAACAGATTGCACAAGTTTGTTTTCATCATAAGTTGGCCAAACAGCATTTGTGATATCTTTTCCAAAACCACATCTAACCCACATCTCTTCTGTAATATGTGGAGCAAAAGGATTTAAAAGAGTTAGCAATATTTTGTATTCAGCATGATTTATTTTTTTGACTTTATATATTTCATTTACACAAATCATAAGTTGAGAAATCGCTGTATTAAATTTTATTTTATCAATATCTTCGCTTACTTTTTTAATTGTAGAATTTATAACATAAGAAAGTTCATCTGATACTTTATCTCCATCTGTTAAAAAGTCTTTTATTACAACAACTCTATTTACGAATTTATTTGCACTTTTTACCCCTTCATCACTCCAATTTACATCAGAAAAGTAATCTCCCATAAATGATTCCCATATTCTTAATGAATCTGCCCCATACTCTTTTATAACATCTCTTGGGTCAACAACATTTCCTAAACTTTTGCTCATTTTAACACCATTAGAACCAAGAACAATTCCTTGTGATACTCTTGATTTAAATGGTTCGTTAACTGGAGATAAACCTATATCGTATAAAAATTTATTCCAAAATCTTGCATATAAAAGATGTCTATTTGTATGTTCGTTTCCTCCATTATATAAATCAACAGGAAGCCATGATTTTAAGGCATCAAACGATGCAAATTCTTTATCATTATGAGGGTCGCAATATCTCATAAAATACCAACTTGAACCTGCCCAACCTGGCATGGTATCTGTTTCACGTTTAGCATCTGCACCACAACAAGGACATTTAACATTCACCCATTCATCAATTAGACTTAAAGGACTTTCACCATCTTTTGTAGGTTCATAACTTTGAACTTCTGGCAAAGTAACAGGCAATTCATTTTCAGGAACTGGAACCCAACCACATTTTGGACAATTTATCATTGGAATTGGCTCTCCCCAATATCTTTGTCTTGAGAAAACCCAATCCTGCATTCTAAAATTGACTTGTCTTTTTGCAATTCCCATTTTTACAAGTTTGTCAGTAATTGCAATTTTTGCTTCTTCTACAGTAAGTCCAGAAAATTCCTCTGAATTTATAAGTTTGCAACCTTTGCCTAAATAATCTTGTTTTTCAAATGCTTCTTTTGAAACATCTTTTCCATCAATTACTTGAATCATTGGGATATTATGTGCAACTGCATACTCAAAATCTCTTTGATCATGACTAGGAACAGCCATTACAGCACCCGTTCCATAATTTACAAGAACAAAATCACCTATAAATATTGGCACTTCCTTTCCATTAACTGGATTTATACAAGTCAAACCTTCAACTTTGCAACCTGTTTTTGTCTTTGTAAGTTCTGCCCTTTCAAATTCACTTTTCTTGCTTGCTTGTTTTATATATGCCTCAACTTCGTTCCAATTTTTAATTTTATCTTTATTTTGTTTTATTAAAGGATGTTCTGGTGCTAAAACCATAAAGGTTATACCATAAATAGTTTCAATACAAGTCGTATAAATCTCAAATTCTCCACCTTGCACAATCTTAAATTTAACCTGAACACCCTCACTTTTACCTATCCAATGTTTTTGACCAAGTTTAATATGTTCCATATATTCTGTTTGGTCAAGGTCATCATTTAATCTTTCTGCATATTTTGTTATTTTTAATATCCATTGAGATTTTGGTTTTTGTATGACTTCTGCATGGCATTGACAACATTTTCCATCTTCTACTTCCTCATTTGCAAGAACGCCACAATTAGGACACCAGTTAACATTTGCATATCGCTTTTCAGCAAGCCCATGTTTATAGAATTGCAAAAATAACCATTGAGTCCATTTATAATAATCAGGATCGCAAGTGTTTACTGCCCTTGACCAATCAATACTTAAGCCAACACTTTTAAGTTGTTCTTTAAATGTCGCAATGTTTCTTGCTACAATTTCTTGAGGAGGCTTTTTCTCTTTAATTGCTGTTCTTTCTGCTTCAAGTCCAAAAGCATCACACCCCATAGGAAATAATACATTATATCCTTCAAGTCTTTTCTTTCTTGCAACAGCGTCCATTGCAGAATAACTTCGCACGTGCCCTGTATGAAGACCTTTTCCACTAGGATATGGAAATTCAATTAATACATAGGCATTTTTTTTGCCTTCGCAGTGATTTTGGACTTCAAATCTTTTTTCCTTTTCCCAAATATCTTGCCATTTTTTTTCTATTTCTCTAAATTCCATAATTAACCCTCTTTCAATATTTCTAATGTTTTTTAATTCATAAAATTATAAAAAATTAATTATCTCTAACTTAATATTAATTTTAGAAAAATTGCATTATCAAATTAGATATAATATAACAAAATAAATAAAATTAGTCAATAAAATCAAAAAACTAAAATTTTATTTTTTATTTTTCAAAAAAAGTTGACAAAACATTTTTTTTATGTATAATTGATGATGTTAAAATAAAGTCTATCCATAGACAGCAAGTGTGAAAACATAAACACCTAGCGTGTGCTTGCCGAGGAAAGAAGTAAATAGTTAAGATTTTTTATCTCTATGCTTTTTTCCGCAGGCATAGAGATTTTATTTTTTCATAACACAATATTCAAGATAAGGAGGAAAAGATTTCATGAGTGCTAATTTAGAAGCAAAAAAATTGATAGTTGAAGAAATTAAAGAAAAACTCTCAAGAGCAAAATCTGTTACTTTCGTTGACTACAATGCTTTAACTGTAGCTGAAGATACTGAAATGCGTCGTAACTTTAAAAAGAACGGTGCTGAATATAAAGTATATAAAAATAAATTATTGCTCCTTGCACTCAACGAACTTGGAATCAAAAGTGCTGAAGAATTTCTTCATGGCACTACTGCGGTTGCTTTCAGTTATGACGATGAAGTAAGTGGAGCAAAAATCGTTTGTGAAACTGCTGACAAAACAAAGAAATTAACCGTAAAATTTGGTTTGCTTAATGGTAACTTCGTTGATGCTAAGGAAATTGAAGCTCTGGCAAAACTTCCAAGCAAAGAAGTTCTTATTGCCAAATTACTTGGAACTCTCAATGCACCTATATCTGCACTTGCAAGAGTTCTTATCGCCCCTGTTCAAGGGCTTGCAATCGCTTTAAATGCTATTGCAACAAAATAAGACTTGTTCTTATTGAATTAAAAAACAAAAACTATTTATTTAATCATTTAGGAGGAATTTTAAAATGGCTGATATCGCAAAATTAGTTGAAGAAATTAAATCTATGAGTGTTCTTGAAGTTTCTGAACTTGTAAAAGAACTCGAAGAAACATTTGGAGTTTCTGCTGCTGCTCCTGTTGCAGTTGCTGCTCCTGTTGCTGGTGCTGCTGCTCCAGCCGCTGAAGAAAAATCAGAATTCACAGTTGAACTTACTGAAGTTGGCGCTAACAAAATCGCAGTTATTAAAGTTGTAAGAGAAATTACTGGACTTGGACTTGGAGAGGCTAAAGCATTAGTTGAAAGTGCTCCAAAAGCTGTTAAAGAAAACGTTCCAACAGAAGAAGCAAAAGAAATCGAAGCTAAACTTAAAGAAGCTGGCGCAACTGTTAAACTTAAATAAATCAAATTATAAAAATTTAAAGAATATTGTGTTAAAAAAAGTTGGATTAAATCCAACTTTTTTATTTTTTTATTTTTACACATCACTTTCAAGATTTATACCTTGTTTGAAAGAACAAGGCGATGAACATTTATATCCTGCAGTGCATCTAGAACCTTTTATTCTTTTTGACAAATCTGTTATATATGATTCATAAATTTCTTTCAACTGTTCATCATCACAATTATTTTTATCCTCAATCAATTGACTTAAATAATCTTTTGCCTGTTCAACTGTCAAATCTCTTATCTCTTTTTGTGCTTGTGCACATATTCTCTCTTTTGACTTTGCAATAAAGTTTTCAAAAGTTCCCCTTTCTCCTACTTCAATCATCGTCCCCTGAGGCAAGAACTCTGCAACTGACGAAATATCCTTTAGATATTCATCTACTAAATCTTTATCATCTCTTATTATTGGTGGTATGTAAAATTCTTTATTCTTTGAAAAATCATCAACAAATTTTAATCTATTTATATTAAAATCTATCGTTCTATGGCGTTGCTCTTGGGCAAGACAAGCAAACGACATTTTATATGCACATTGATAGTTAGATGAAAAATCTTTCTTTAAAATTGGATCTCCAAACAATGAAAAATCTCTATCTTTTCCATCAGTAAGTTTTTCTGAATATAAATTATTATCTTTACAAAAATCAACAAATTCTTGCATATCATTTTTCAACACTTTATAAAAATTATTTGTTGGTTTTTCTATCTGTTTTTCCATCCAATGGCAAATGTAATTTAATTGTCTAAAATTAGTCGTGTATACCATATTGGTTGGAGTGAAAACAGAAATCATATATCTTGCATTCTCTTGTGCAAGTTTATGTGCTTTTTTACCATTTTCATCAAAAAAAGAATTGCTTCCATCTGGATATTTATCTTTAATTTTTTTCTCAAAAATTTCAAGCCATTTATTATAAAGTTGATTTTGTCTAGGTTCAATATCTTTCATGACTGTATATCTTGCTGATTTTTCACTAGTATTATAATCATGTTCATTATTAATCACCATTGCAAGTGCTTTTGGAATTCCAGAAATTTCTAAAGTTAAGAAAGAATGACCAAATGTGGAATGATGTCCACTATTTTCAACTATCGAAGCAATATTTAAAATACTTTCATTTTTCTTCTTATTTAACTTTTCAAAAGAATCTGGCATATAGCAAGTTGCACCCATAAGCCCTGCAACCAAACGATTAAAATCATAGTCATAATTTCTTGGAATCTTATTTGCAAACTCATTTGCTATATCATTTACTAATATTTCATTAAATGTATCTTTTCCTATTGAATATCCTTCATTTACACCATATTGATCTAATATTTTACTAATTATTGCACTCAACTCATCTTTTGTATAGCATCCTTTCTCACCATTCAAAATTGTATGCATCTTTATATTGATTTTCATATTTCTCTGCCTCCAACTTTTTTATTATACCATAACTATCGTGTTTTTACAATGTTTAAAACATAATAAACGAAAATTCATATAAAACCAATAAATTTTAATATTTTATAAAGCAATAATTTTAAAATAAATAGAATTTTAAACTAACAATTTATAAACAAAAAAAATCCATATTATTTTGCTTAATATGGATTTTTTTAATAAATAGTTATTATATTTTTACTAAAGAATACCCTTCTCTTTTATCCAACACATTATATCCTAATTCTGTCAATTTTTCCCTTAATTGGTCTGCATAAGCAAAATTTTTCTCTAATTTTGCTTTCCATCTTTCTTCTGCAATACGCTTTACTTCTTCAGGAACATCTTGATTTTCTTTATTATCATCAAAATCAAGACCTAAAATTTGATTAAACTTCATCATTAGAAGATAAACATCATTACTCTTCTTTTCTTTTAACAATTTTTGACAAACTGCTAAAGCAACAGGCATATTCAAATCATCATTAATAGCGTTTAAAAACTCTTCTTCATATTGATTTTTAATATTGACTGGAAGTTTATATTCCCCATTTTTATGTTCACTTACTGCCTTTTTTAAGTTTTTTAAAGAATTTTTTGCTGACATCAATGAATCATAAGTAAAATTTTGCTGTTTTGAATAATGTGCATTAAAATAAAAATATCTAAAATCTTCTGGGCTGAAACCATTATTTTCTATATCTTCAAGTGTAAAAACATTATGAAGACTTTTACTCATCTTGCCACCATCTATTTGTAAAAATTCAAGATGCATCCAAAAATGAACTACTTTATGTCCTTCCAAACAATCACTTTGGGCAATTTCATTCTCATGGTGTATTGTTTTATGATCTACTCCTCCCGTATGGATATCTATATAGTCGCCTAAATATTTTTTGCCTATTGCCGAACACTCAATATGCCAACCTGGATAACCCATTCCCCAAGGGCTTTCCCATTGCATAATATGCTCTTTAGGTGCTTTTATCCAAAGTGCGAAATCAGCAGGATGTCTTTTTTCATTATCAACTTCTATTCTTGCACCTGCTTTTTTACTGTTTACGTCCATGCCAAGTTGACCATAGCCTGCAAATTTTGAAATATCAAAATATATTCCTTTACTTGTTTGATATGCATACCCTTTATCTAAAAGTCCCTTAACAAAGTTTATTATATCATCAATAACTGTAGTCGCTGGACAAATATGTTCTGGTAAATCAATATTTAGTTTTTTTACATCTTTCATGAAAATATCTGTATAAAATTTAGCAATTTCCCATGGAGATTTATTTTCTTTTTGACTTGCTACAAGCATCTTATCTTCGCCTTCATCAGCATCACTTGTCAAATGTCCTACATCTGTAATATTCATCACTCCATCAATTTTAAAACCATTATATTTTAATACACGTCTAATATTATCCATAAATAAATAAGCACGCATATTACCTATATGAGGATACGAATAGACAGTAGGTCCACATGAATACATTTTTACAACATCTCCATGAGGCACAAACTCCTCTTTTTTTCTTGTGAGAGAATTAAAAAATTTTAGCATTATTGCTCCTTTATATATATCTATGATTTTTTATTATAGTGTATCTTTTAAATTATACATTATAATATAATATTACGACATTATGTGTTATTTTAAATTTATATTAAATTTATCAATGTTTATTTAAAAAAATTAATTTATTTTATTTATTATGATTTATAACGAATATGTTGTTAAACTATTTTATTTAAGTATTTACATAAAACATCAACTGCATAGTCAACATCAGGCGATGTTGGACCAAGTGCCTTATCAAATTCTTTTAAATAATTATCAAGTTCATTTTTCCCTTTCTCTGTAAGTTCTATAACATGACATCTTTTATCCATACTTGATTTTTTTATTACCAAACAACCTTCTTTTTCAAGTGCAGAAGTCATTAAAGCAAAATTAGTCTTTTTTATTCCTAATTTTTCAATTATCATGCTTACAGAAAGATTTTCATAAATTTGTCCGAAAAATAAAATCTTCATACGTAAAATACTGCCATCTCTTCGGCTTTTCATCAAGTTCTCTAATAACGATTCAATTTCTATAAGTTTTTCTGCTCTTTTCATATTGTATCTCTCTGATTATAAGTATAATTAAAAAATCTTCTAAATGCAACCTTTTTTAGTTGATTTTAAGCATAATTGATATTAAAATATAAATATGCAAATTGAAGGACCTATTGAAGAAATTATATTCCGAAACGAACAAAATGGTTATACTGTTTTTGGAATTGATTATAATACAACACCTGTTATTTGTGTTGGAAAACTCATCAATGCTAATATTGGTGAGAATTTATCGTTGGAAGGAGAATTTGTCAACAACTCAAAATATGGGAGACAATTTGCTTTCAATTCCTATGAAGTAATTCTTCCAACAACTCTTGCAGGAATAGAAAAATATTTATCTTCAGGCCTTATAAAAGGCGTAGGACCTGTAACTGCAAAAAATATTGTAAATCACTTTAAAGAACAAACTTTTGATATTATTGAAATGAATCCTTCAATGCTTGCTGAAGTAAAAAATATAAGCATGAAAAAGGCTCTTGATATTGGAGATAAGTTTAAAGAACTCAAAAAACTTCAAAATACAGTCATGTTTTTACAAAAATATAACATTACAACTAATATGGCACTCAAAATTTATGAAGTTTATGGTGCAAAGACTGTTGACACAGTGAAAAATAATCCTTATAGACTTGTCGAAGATATTGATGGAATTGGCTTTATGACTGCAGATAAAATTGCCAAGAGTATTGGAATCCCTCAAAATAGTGAATATAGAGTCCGTGCTGGTCTTCTCTATGCCCTATCATCTTCAGTCGATAAAACTGGAAATACTTATCTTCCAAAACCTGTTTTAATGAATCAAGCATCTAATCTTTTAGAACTTGATATTGATTCAAATCAAAATTTATATGACGAAGCACTTTCAAGTTTAACTCTAGACAAAACAGTTATAACTATGTGGTATCATGAAAGCGAAATTATCATACCATCAAAATATTATTTTTATGAAAATGCTGTTGCTCAAAAACTTACACTTTTAAACACTGTTCAAATAGTGAACAAACTTAATCTTGAAGATGAAATCAAACATTTTGAAGAACGTAATCACATATCCTTTCATGAAGAGCAAAAAAACGCCATAAAAAATTCTATAAATAGTGGTGTTTCAGTAATTACAGGAGGCCCAGGAACAGGAAAAACCACTATAATTAAATGCATAATTGAAATTTTAAAAGAAAATAATCAAAAGTTTATGCTTTTAGCACCTACTGGTCGGGCTGCAAAAAGAATGTCCGACAGCACTGGGGAAGAGGCTAAAACAATTCATCGTGCACTAGAAGTTGCAAGTGGCGACCTAGCCAAAATAAGCAGATTTGTTTACAATGAAAACAATACATTTAAAACTAATGTTGTCATTGTTGACGAGGTATCCATGGTAGATGTTGCCTTAATGAATCATCTTTGCAAGGCTCTTCCAAGAGATTGTAAACTTATTCTTGTTGGTGATAAAGACCAACTTCCAAGCGTTGGTGCTGGTAATGTTCTCACCGATATTTTAAATAGTGGCGTAATTAAAATCTCAATGCTGACTAAAATTTTTAGACAAAGTGATGATAGTTTAATCATAACAAATGCTCACCTTATCAATTCTGGTAAAATGCCTTTAATAAACAACCAGTCAAAAGATTTCTTTTTTGAAGAAAAACATGAATTAAACGACATCAAAAATTCTATTGTTGATATGGTTGTTTCAAGACTTCCAAAATTTACAGGTCTTGAAAGCAGTCAAATTCAAGTGCTTGCCCCTCTTAAAGCAGGAGTTTGTGGAATTGACAACTTAAATAAAAGTCTGCAACAAAATCTAAATCCACCTTCTATAAACAAAATGGAAATTCCTGTTGGAGATACAATATTTAGAGTTGGTGATAAAGTCATGCAAACCACAAATAACTATAATCTTGTTTGGAAAAAAATGAATGGATTTATTGAAGAAGAAGGCGAAGGTGTTTTTAATGGTGATATAGGTTATATTGAACTTATTGATTTTCAAACCAATGAAATGGTTGTCATGTTTGAAGACGGACGAAGATGCATATATCCTAGAACTGATATAAATCAACTTTCTCTTGCTTATGCAATTACAATACACAAAAGTCAAGGCTCTGAATTTGATATAGTCATAATTCCTGCTATTGCTGGCCCAAGCATGATTTTAACTAGAAATTTAATTTACACAGCAGTAACAAGAGCAAAAAAAATGGTTGTAATTGTTGGAGAACAAACAAATTTAAAAAGAATGGTTGCTAACAAATATACTGTTCAAAGGTTCACTTTGCTAAAAGATTTAATTATTTTGTCTGACAAAAAAATAAAAGAACTTTTTGATTAAAACTAAGGATAAAAAATGAATTTTAAAGATAATTTATTAACTATAAAAGATAAAATTTTAGAAATGATATTTCCAAGTAAAATAAAATGTATTTTGTGTGGAAAAGATATTCCAAGTTTTGACACTCCTTTTTGTGAAGAATGTCTTAATTCAAACATCTTTAATAATGGTAATCGATGCACTGTATGTGATATGCAAATTAAAGAAGGTAATATCATTTGTGATCATTGCAAAGAGAAAAAACGAACATTTATAAAATGCGTTTGTCCTTTAAATTATGAAAATAGAGTAAGACAAGCATTACTTAAATTTAAAAGCGATAATGCAAAATATCTAGCCGAACCTTTCGGAAAACTTATTGCAGAGAGAATAAATCAAGAAAAATTAAATTTTGATATAATAATCCCCGTTCCTTCTCATAAAAAAACAATAAAACGGAGAGGATATAACCCTGCAATGCTTATTGCTGAACAATTAGGTAAAATCACTAATAAGCCAATCAAAGAAGTTTTATGTAAAAATGTTCTTACAAAAAATCAAAAATTATTAAATTATCAACAGCGACAAGAAAATTTAAAAGATAGTATAATACTTACAGATGTAAATGCTATAAAAGGAAAACGAATACTTCTTGTTGATGATGTAGTAACTACAGGGGCTACTTTAGAAGTTTGTGCGAGTTTGCTTGTAGGAGCAAAAGAAATTTATGCTTGTGCTGTTGCAAGAAATCAAATAAAATAAATTTTCGACAAAGTTATAAAATTTAAAAAAAATGCTTGACATAAGGCTTTCTATCACTTATAATAGAAAAGTATCAAAAAAACTCCCTAATTTTTGATATATGGCCTCATGGTCAAGCGGTTAAGACATCGCCCTTTCACGGCGGAATCAGGGGTTCGATTCCCCTTGAGGCTACCATAAAAACGGATATAATTAAAAATATCCGTTTTTTTAATTATTTAATTTTTTTTTAACAAAATTTGATAATAAATTATCGTAGATTTTTTATTAATCACAAAACATAATTAATTTATTTCAATATTAATACAAAAAAGACGAATTAATTCGTCTTTTTTATTCATTTTCTTCTTCTATATCATCTTGTGCTTCAAGCCATTCATTAATCCAACTATACTTTCCACCAGTGAAAGCCATTTCAAAACCAATATTGAAAGTATCATTTTTTGTATCTATCAATTGTGCCATTGCTGATAATGGAAATTCTATGCTATCTTGTTTAGACATTATCTCTCCTACTGATTCACTTTCACTATCAAAGAAAGGTGTTTGTTTAAGTTGCTCAAAATTTAAAGCACCTAACTCTTTTAATTTTTCTGAAACTAAAATATGATTATCATCAGAGATACGTCTTACCTCATTGTCTGTTATTGCGTGTGCAATGCTTTTTGCCCATTCTACTGCTTCTTCAATAGTTGTTTTATCTGACATTAAATCAATAGGCTTAATTTTATCCAAATCTTTCAGCATATCAACAAATTTCTCGTCTGCACTTTTCTCTTTTTGAGCATTTATCCATGTCCCCGCCCAACTTGATTTTCCACCATCAAATATTAAACTAAAACCAAAATCAAAAGTTGATTTATCAGTATCAACTAATTGAGCCATTGCTGATAATGGAAATTCTATGCTATCTTGTTTAGACATTATATCTTCTACTGATTTACTTTCACTATCAAAGAAAGGTGTTTGTTTAAGTTGTTCAAAATTTAAAGCACCTAATTTTTTCAATTTATCAGAAAATATTTGTCTATTTTCATCACTTATTGACCTTATGCCATTATTTATTATTGAATTTAAAATAGATTTTGCCCATTTTACTGCTTCTTTCATAGTTGTTTTTTCTGACATTAAATCAACTGGCTGAATTTTATCTAAATCACTCATCAAATATTCAAAATTTTTATCTGCCATAAATCCCTCCTATTTAATTTATATTATACTCATCTTGCCAGCAATGTCAATATCTCATGTCAATATCTCAAAATTAATAAATAAAAAATAAAAATTAATTCTTTACAAACAAAAAAGGATAAAATTAATTTATCCTTTCTGTCCAAAAATTGTTCCTTCTTTTATAACTAAATGATATATTTGTGCATCTACTCCATCTTGCCAAATTATTTTTATGATAACTTCTTTTTTATCTTCTCTCACAATAGGGAAAAATTGTGCAATATAATCTTGATTATCTTCATTTGATTTATAAAACTCATCACTTAATATCTTTTTGTTATCAATTATCGCATATCCAGATTGATAATTATCAAGACCTTTAGGTGGTATTATTTTAAAGCCTACTCTATTTCCCTCTTCTGTCCAGCCTTTAACAATATTTTTATCATAATATTGAATAACTTGTCCTTCGCCTCCAAAAATTATCGTTCGAGATAATGGTTGATATTCAAAATCAATATTACCACCAGTCTTATAATCATCTCTATACACTGAAGAATACTCTAAAGTATGGTTACCACAACCAATTAATACAAATGAAATTAAACTAATAAAAATTATTATAATAATCTTTTTCATATGTGCCTCTTTGTATTTATTTATAAAATATAAACGAAATTTTAAACCTAAATATTTATAATAATATTTTGTGAAATTATTTCAAAATTAACCATTAAAAATGAAATTATGAATTTCAAAATACTAACTACTATATTTCTGAATGGTAGAATAACATTATAAAATATTATTAAGTTTTATTGTTTACAATTCTTTGTTTTTTATTATCATCAGATAATGATGCCATTTGAACTTTTAAAACATCTGACCTTTTAATTGAAAATTTTGAAAATACCATTATTGCAAGAGAAAGAAATATTGTGCAACCAAAAAACACTATTAGACCCAGTCCGTTTTGAACTGACATCGCTTGAACAGGTTGAGTAGAATCAAATTTTATTATATCTAATAAAAATCCTATTATAAGAAGTGCTATAGAATTTGCAAGATTATACGTAAAAGTAAAATATCCCGTGTATGAACCTGCATTATTTTGACCCGTTTTAAATATTTCAAGTGTTACTGCATCTGCATACATTGAAAAAGGAAGGGAATACATTGCCCCTGCACCAATACCACAAAAAACCAAGCAAGGTATAGCAATATAAAACATAACAAGTGAACTTACAAAATCTCTAAATAAAAATGTTATTACTGTTAAAAATATACCTATAACTATTGTTGAAAGAGATATTATAAGTGCTCTTTTCTTTTCAATTCTCTTCGATAAATAGACCCATAATGGTTGAGAAGCAATTGCTCCACCAAATAAGGAAATTAGCACAATTGATATTTGCGTGCTTGAAAAATGATAACAATAAGTGAAAAGATGCATTCCAACCGAAGTTAAAAAAGCCGAAGATATTGTTGCAAATGAATAACCTAATATAACAACACGAAAATTCTTTTTCTTTAAAATACTAAAATAACCTGTCATTAACTTTGTAAAATTAAATTTTTCCTTTGGTGAGTCTAAACTATAAATATTGTTTTTTCTTACATATCGCAGAGTAGAAAAAATTGTAATAAGTCCAAATAATATTAAAAGACCAGAGTTTATACATGCAATTTTTATATAGCCTTCTTGAGTATATTGTGTTTGAATACTAAGTGATATCGAAGACATAAAAAAATACATCAAAATATTAGGTAAAATCATTCCTATTATATTGAAAACTGTTTTAAAACTCTGAACTTTTGATTGTTCGTTATAATCAGGAGCAATATCTATCGCAAGAGCAGAATATGGTGTCCCAAAACAAGTATTTGCAGTCTCAATTGCTAACATTCCAATAAGAAGCCATAGAAACTTTGCTATCTCTGGCATACTTGCAGGCATTGACCAAATGCAAATATTTAAAAATGCAATTACAAAAATACCAAAGAACATAAAACCTAAACGTTTGCCAAAAAATTTATTCTTTGTATTGTCTGAAAGATAACCTACCAAAGGATCACTTACTCCGTCCCATAATGACGAAATTGCTATTGCTATTCCAACTAATGAACCAGAAATTCCCATTACTGCAGTTGCAAAAAACATAATAAAACTGTTCAATGTTTGTGACATTGAACTATATCCAAGCCCACCTATACCATAGCAAAATTTGTTTTTAAATGTTAAATTTGTCTTCACTACGTTATATTTATGAGACAAGTCTTATTTATATGCTTTGATTTATCAACAAACGCATTAATTAAAAAGCATTTTTTAATTTCATTAATAAATAAAAAAGACTATATCTTTATAGCCTTTTTAATTAATTTTATTTCACTCTTCCTCTTCGTCAGTAAATCGATCTTCTTCATCTGGTTCTATTGGTTTTGGATACAAAAGTTTTTGTGCGATTTCAAATCTTGATACATTATAAAGTGCAAGTTCTTTTATTTCTCTGTCAATCAAATCAAGAATTTTTGCATTTTCTTCTTGACTTTCCTCATCATTATTTAATTGTAATGTTATACCATCACGACTAACTTTTTTACCTGTTTTAATATCTTTATAGATTGCTGTTTCATAAAGCATAATTGCCCTATAACCTGTTCCACCTATTATAAGATATTTTTGAGAATTTACATCTATTTGTATCTTTGGAACTGTTTGTTTAACAAAAGAATCTAGGTCAACTGTAAATGTTGCTGCAAAGGAGTTTTCTATCGCTGATGATATCTGCAAAGAAAAATCTCTTGGTTCTGCATCAGTTTCAAGTTCTCCAAGCATAAACTTTTTGCTTGGACGTTTCATTTCGCCTGGAAGTTGACTTATTTTTCGAACCTTAAGCATTATCTTTCCGTCTTCATATTGTTTTGATAATACTATTCCTGAATCAGACAATAAGTTATTTGGCACATCATAAATAACTTCTTTACCAGAAACCTTACCCTGATATTCAATTCTATAAAACTTTAATAAGTCTGTTAATTTTTTTAACACTTTTTTAAAATCAGAAAAGCCTATTAAAACATAATGGTATCTTTGAACATTTTCAAGTTCCAATTTATTATTTACTTTCAAACTTCCACCCTACCTTTTATTTCTTTAATTTAATATTACATTTTTTTAAACAAAAAATCAAATGTTTAATATCTTTTTTATTAGGAATAATAAAAAAGGTGAAAAGGAGTATTTTATGAATTTTAAAGAGAGTAAAACTAAAGAATGTTTGGCTAGAACATTTGCTGGAGTATGTCAAGATGGTGCAAGACTTCAATTTATTGCTAAATCAGCAGAGAAAGAAAATATGTTTTTTATATCATTACAAATTAAAGAAATAGCGAAAAATAAAATGGCTCACGCATCAATAATTTATGATGCCATGCTGAAAGAACTTTCACAACAAAAGGAAAATATAAACATTGAAGCAGGATATCCTTTTGAATCACAAAAATTAAATTCAAGTTTAAAAGATTCTGCAGAAATAGAAGAATATGAGGCCAAAAACATATATACTCATTTTGCAAAAATTGCAAAAGATGAAGGATATGAAAAAATTGAAAAAATTTTTAAATTAATTGCTATCTCAAATATAAATAATTCAAAAAAATTAAACAAACTTGCCATCATGTTTGACAATAAATCAATTTATAAATCAAATGAAAAAATCATTTGGGAATGCTCAAATTGTGGTTACACTGAAGAAAGCAAACAGGCTTGGGATTATTGTCCTTTATGCAGTTATCCAAAAGGATATGTAAAATTTGATCTAAATAATATAAATAAATAAAATAACTCATATATTTTTTTGCTTTAATTTTATTAATTTTAAAATTAAAACTTCAATAAAAAAAAGACTTTTAAAAAGTCTTTTTTATTCATTCTCAAACCCATCATCATCTTCAGAATTATTTTCTTCATCTTTCCATGCAACATTTTTTAAAGATAAAGTCAAATATTTTATTGGCTCATGCATTATATAATCACCACTTCTCATTTCCTTATTTAAAAATTCTAATTGTGGTTTTATAAATTCTTCAATTTTATCTTTATCTAGTGTAGCATATATAGAATTTCCATTAACAAAAAACTCATCATTTTCAACATCAACATAACCTAAAATATATTGTGTTGGAATTTTTCCAGTTCTATTTTTATTTTTAAAAATATCTAATGCTTTTTTATATTCCTTCATATTGGCAGACACTATTCCATCATAACCTAATTCAAACAAAGCAGAAAATTCACTATCAACCTTGCTTTCTCCATCTTGAAAATTTTCATCTTTTTGAAATCCTATTTCTTTTGGCACTGCGATAAGCACAACATAACCACTATTGAACATTTTCTTAAATTCATGGCGAGATAAATCTTTATAATCACCCATTGGAGTAATAAATAATTCAAGATTATAATGTTTTATAAGATTTATTCCTTCTTTTAAAATTTTCTCTGCACGACTAGAATTATCACAATTATAAGTCCCTAAAGAAAAGGGTTTTATATAATAAAACATATCTAGTTCATCTTTAAATTTATACATCTTAACCTCTTCTTTTTGAGTATAGCATATATTTAATAAACTTTCAACATTCAATTTATCATTTTTTATAACTTTAATAAGTTATCATAAAACCTAGCAAGTAATGTTTAACACGAATGACTATTAAATAGATGATAAAAACATACATATTAGGTAAACTTATTAAAATATCATCATATATTTTTAGTTAATTCATGAAAAAGCCAGTTTTAAAACTGGCTTTTTTTATTTATTTACTGTGTCTTTAAAACTATTCCCAAATTTAAAAGATGGGGCACTGCAAGCAGGAATTGTAACCTTTTCTTTTGTTAAAGGATTAATTCCTTCTCTAGCGGCTCTTTTCTTCATTTCAAATGTTCCAAAACCAGCAATTTGAATTTTTTCTCCAGTTTTTAATGTTTCAGCAATTGTTGCTGCCATTGCTTCAAAAGCAATTCCTGCATCTTTTTGAGTGAAGTTAGCCTTTTCAGCAAATGCTTTGATAAATTGTTGTTTATTCATCTATCATATTCTCCTTTTATTTGGTTTTCACCTAGGTCTATAATAACATATTTTCATTAAAATTACAACTAATTTAATATGGCCATGCAAAATATTCAATTATTTCATTCCATATTATGACAAAAAATTCCTTAACTCGACCGAACCACCAAAATATGCTATTTTGATAACTTGTAGAATTATGAACTATTGAAACAACCCTTCCCACTATTTTTGTTGTTGGTTCTGTTCCACTCATTCTTGCGTCAGTGCTTCCTGTTCTATTATCTCCCATAAAGAACAAATGTCCTTCCTGTATTTCGTAGAATTTAACCATTCCTACACCTTCTACATAATATTCTTGCACAGATTGACCAACAATAAATTGTTGATAAAAATATTCCTCATATTCAATACCATTATCATTTACTGAACTAAATAAATCCCATAAATCATAACTTTTTATATAGTCTTCATAAAGGACTTCTACTTGAGTCGTTCCTTCTTTAATTCTCATAAATCTATAACTAGATAATGCTTGTCCTTCAATCTTTACTTTTGTAATACTTATTTTATCGCCACCAAAAGCAAGTGCCCTTTTAATAATAGTCATTGGTTTTGTTGCTCCTGGTTCTGTTTTATCAATAATTACTATATCATTATAAGTAACATCTTGCGTTAATTTTATATAAACTCCATCTTGAACTGCGTTACCATCTATAATAACAGGATCAGGGTTTAACGTTGGTTGCATAGACATTCCATTAATTGTGATGTATCTATAATTTTGTTGAAAAGCAATATTTGTAACAAATAATATTGCATAAAAAAGAAGTAAGATAAAGACAAATATAAAAAATATTCGTTGTGATATTCTTTCTTCTTTTTCATCTTTATAATATTCATAATATATTTTATTATTTTCCAACGTTTTCTCCTAATTGTTTTTTGAAAATTTACACCCACAATAATTTTGTCTATATAAATTATATTTTTTTGAAAATTCAATACTCTTCTTATAACCGTCTTTCTTTTTATAATTTCCAACTAAAAAATCAATGTGTTCTTCTTCTGCCACTGCAAGTCCTATTGCATTAATTATTTCAGAATTTTTATGTGGACTAACAGTAAGTGTTGTTCCAAAAATATCATAGCCAAGTTCTTTGGCTTTTCTTGCTGTCTTAACTAAACGAAGTTTAAAACAAACTGGACATCTTGCCCCACCCTCTTTTTCTTCTTCAAGTCCTTTTACAGATGAATAAAATTCATTGGGTTGATAACCATCATCTATAACAGGAATATTAACTTCCTTACAGTATCTTTTTTGTTCATTATATCTGTGATAAAACTCTTCATCAGTATCTATATTAGGATTATAGTAATAAATGGTTATATCATAATCATTTTTAAGCACATCTATTACCTGGGTGCTACAAGGGCCACAGCAACTATGCAATAATAATTTAGGTTTCATTTTTACTCCACAGTCCTTAAAATTTTAACTAGATCTTTCATTAATGGATTCATGTTAATTAATTTTTTTACATCACTATCATATTTATCAACATAAATCATAAAGCAACCCATGCAATCCCCACAATTAATAAATACTTGAACAAGATACATTAATTTTTCTCTATAACCCTTAATTACAAAAACAGGGAAATTAAAATCATTTACTTTTAAAGAAAATTGATTAATAAGTTCATACCTATCTGTTACACTGTTATATTTTTCTGCAAGTGAAGTATAATATTCCAAAAATTCATCTGGATCTCTATGAATTTCAAAAAAAGAGATAACTTTTCCGTCTTTTGATAAATAATTTTCATTATTTATAAAACCTTGACCATTTTGAATATCATATTTATCCTTCGCAACTGCATAGCCTTCTGGCAAATCAAAAGACATACTATTTAAAGTTTCTATAATCCTTTTCATTTTTTGCTCCATTTGTTTTAGTATGACACTATCAGCAACAAATGTCAAGTATATCAATAATCTCATTTGATTAATTAAAATAAAAATATAAAAATTAAAAACTATTAATATTGTATATGGAATATATAGACTAAAAAGCATTTATTGCATACATCATCATATCATTAACATTGTTATTTGTTAAATAATATACTAGAATTTTTCCATCTCTTTTATAAGAAACGATATTCTGATCTTTTAACTGTTTAAGTTGATGCGATATTGTTGTTTGATTTATTCCAAGCACAGTTGAAATATCATTAACACACATATTCATCATAGACAAGCACGTCAATATTTTTATTCTTGTCGAATCAGAAAAATTTTGAAAATAATCTGCAAGTTTGGATATATCTTGTTCTTGTGGCAAAGCCGACAATATATCTCTCCTATTTCTTTCTGATAATAATAAAAATTTATTTTGCATAATTCCTCCTATTTTAGTAACACTTTAAGTTTTGACCTCATAAATAAACTTGTAGGAAGTCAATTTTGAAATCAATTCAAAATTTGTGCTGGCACACTTCAAAGAATTCTCTTTGTCTTCCATGATTAGCATCAGTTTTATACCTATAGATTAATTTGCCAAAAACTATCTAATCTTTTCTACATTTTTAATGTTACATTCACAGAAGAAAAATTCAAAATAATAATATGTTTTATTTTGACACATTGTAAAGAATTATGTAAATTGGGAGGATATTATGAACAATCAAGCAATTCTATTTGCACTTCTTCTGTCGGTTATAACAAAAGCAACAGACACAAACCTTAATACAAATACAAATTTTTTGCTTTTACTACTTCTTGCTTTAAATAATAACAATTATAATAATGGATTTAATTGTTGCAATCAAAATACTTGTCCAGGACAAAGTATAAATTCATTCTTTTAAAATTTATTTTTTTAAAGTCTAAATATTTATTTAGGTTTTTTATTTATCCCCTTTTTATTTACTTTTTTTCAAGCATTTTTTTAATAAAATAATTATATTTAATAAT